>CAMTYB010000002.1:0-162813 GCA_947085855.1 uncultured Candidatus Saccharibacteria bacterium | reverse complement strand
TCGCTCAAATTGGCAAGCCAATTTCGCTCAGCCAAGCATAGATTCTTCGAACCGCCACTGGCAGTTCTCAACCTACGGTTCAAGTCCTTATTGTCATGCAAATAAAAAAGACTAGAAGAATCTAGTCTTTTTTATTTGGTGCGACCAGGAGGACGGCGGTCGAACGCTGAAGGATGGCTTGAGGGTTTCCTCGAGATACTCGGGGATCGCCAGGATCGGTTGGCCAGAAAGCGAGCACTAGTAGTCAGCAGGAGGCTCCGTGAGGCGCGCTACAAGGCGTGTCGGTCAGATCTGTAGGCCGCGGTATCACTCAACTTCGACCAGCCATGGACTGCAGCTATGGCGAGAGATGCGCCGGATACCACCAAGTTGATGTCGCGCTCAGTCATAGCGTCGCCGTAGCGTTCACGAAGACGATCGCGCAGGTCGGAAGGCAGCTGCATGACGTTGGGTCCTAGGTGTTCTTCTAGAGCTACAACACCACTTTGCTCTGGTACTTCAAGAGTACCGTCGTCCTGCAAATGGCACTCCTCGGTGGTTGCGTCTATGACGCGCTCCACGAGTTCGTACTCCAGATAGTGAACGTCGCGAAGACCTCTCGTTAGTTTACTTTCAGTCATATGCGAACAATAACATCGTTTGATCTAGTTGTAAATCATCACTATAGAAGAACGAATACCGCTCTCTGAGACAGTTACTCGAACCCGTCCCGAATCTTCTTGATGTCTGCGTATAGCTGGGAGCTTGCAGTAGCAGCCTCTTTGAGGGTGATTGTCTTGCCATCAATCATCCAGGAGAAGACCTCTCGGTCAACCATTCCAACTTGAAGACCGCCAACCTTGATGCGCTTGTTGTGCCTACCTTCATCCTTCAGAATATACGAGTCCATATGCTCAAACACATCACGGTAGTCTTTGAGCATAGGCAGCGTCCTATCGAACATAGCAATCGCTTTGTCTACAGGTGAGCGTGCAACGTTGGCTCTGGCCATCAGTTTGGCTGTCTGGCGCATGCGCCACAGGCTGGTAATGAGAGTTTGCCAGTCATACCACCTTCGGGCAATGAAGACTTCATCCTCCGGATCGTCTTCGTAAAGGCGTCGCATCTGCAGACCAGCGCCGTTTGAAGCATCTTGGAAGAAAGTAAAGACCCGTAGTATGAGTTCTCGGTCTGAGCGTTTCTGTTGCGACATACCAGTATGGTAACAGTGGACTCCTGGTATCCGCTAGTAGTACGACGGAAAGCAAGGCGACAGGACTTGAACTTTACGACCCCTGTAGGCATCGCGAAACAGAAAGACTCGGTACAAGACCGAGCCGAAAGAATTGCCAGGCAACAGGTGAAACGAGACGAGATGTCTCATTTGGTGCAGCAAAAGCGATTACTTTTGAACTCATCTATAAGATAGCACAATGGTTGTTTGAAAACCAAAACCAGACCGTATTTAGACTGCCTCAAGTAACGATGTCTCAGAGGTCACAACAGATGTTAGAAGCAAATTATGCCTACTAGCGTTATTACTAACCGAAGAGATTTGAACTTTAGTAGTGTTCTAAGAAGCCAAACTACTTCTTATAAGACCAAAACCACCCATAAGACCACTATCATCACCGAACTTAGTCACTTCTATTGGTGTACCAAGATTGCAACCAGCTTCTTCTATCATTTCAGCGTGTCTTACAGCAAGTCCACCACCAAATACGATAGCTTGTGGTCTGTGTGTCTCAAGATAACTAACTAAGTGACGTTTGAAATCTTTCGCAACAGCTTCCCAGTCTGCAATTGTAAAATCCTCTGGTGCTTTACCAAATCGCTTTGCTAACTCAGCACCACCGTTATCTGTTTCCCAATCACCGAAGTAAGTTCGCCAGTTCAACACTTCTACAGTAGGCTTATCGTCTTCGTGTCTTATTCCACCGCCCCCTATTCCAGTACCCCAAATTACATAATCGAAATCGCCCTCAGTGTGCCCATAATACGCTTCACCAAGACCAGCAGCCGTTACGTCATTATCATAAAAGACAGGACAGCCACCAAGCCCCTCAGACAATGAAGCTACTAGTGGCTTACCAGCCCAGCTTGCAAGGTTTTTCGCAGATTTAATTTCTGTCTTATCCTCATTAGGTGATCCTGGCGTACCAATACCGACAGCCTCTACTGGTTCACCGTCTGCAATTTCAAGAGCAGCCTCAACCATAAAGGCTAAGTCATTATCAAAATCGTGAGTGTTCTTACGGCGTAGGGGTTCACCTGCAAAGACTGGGTTCGCCAATTCAGCAGTACCAGCAACACGGGTATTAGTTCCACCTGCGTCAATAGATATAAACATAGGATATATTATAGCACTTTAGTTGACATTATACAAGGTGTTTATGCTTTGTGCCTGTGTCGCACAATACCGATTGCACGACATACCGTAACAGGGGTAACACTATTTATTTAGCGACAAAGGTGCCTGTCAAGTGCTTATGTATTTTTCGCCCACCCCTGTTATTTTACATATTATACAATGTCGGGTTTTTATTATTAGCGAACTGATTTAGCAGCTTCGAGCGAACCAATATCACTTCCCATGTTCTCGTCAACAAAACGCCAGAAATCACGAGCTAATGGTCCGAATGAGGGTCCAGTCGGAACCGAGCCAGTAGGTGCAAACCTGACGAAACTTCCTAGCGGTCCTGGTCCAACAAGCACCGTACCAGCATTTTCTTCTTCATCATTCGCCCACTGCCAGCCAGATTCGGTCAACTTTATAGGTCGCTTATCTATCTGTGGCAAATGAGCAGGTATAGCCCGCCAAGTGCCACCACCTCTTTGTTCGTCGGCAGTCTTAATAATCAGTTCCTCAAGCTCTTTAGGCTTAAAATCTTTGTCGCTACCAGAGATAACTGTTTGTGCGAGAAGTTCTAGCGGGAAATCTGTAAGCCCTTTGAGAAGTGGCATGACACCTGCACCATAACGTGGGTTAAGTTCGGTTGGTCGAAAGCCGTCTTTCGTCATAACACCGTCAATGGTGAAGACACCACGAAAATTGACCATATCTCGTAAGGCATTCCCAACTTGCTTAGCGGTTGCCCTCATGTCTTCTCTGTCTGCTGGTGCTGGATCATAAAAGCTGGCAGTCCCAGCATAAAAGAACTCGCTTGACTCTGGTTTTCGCAGTACCACCATTTCAACTGGTCTAAAGGCAGCTACATAATCAGGAAAAACCATGCCATGTATGCTACAAGGTATGCCTTCTAAGAATGGCATAACTCGTAGTTGGTCACAGTGTTTCTGGAAATACTCAAGTGCTTTATCGACGTCTGCCTCTGAACGTACCCAGCGTACACCAGTTGCACCGCCGTTAATTCCTTCCTTTGAATCACTGCCCCAAACAACCCCGTCACCTTTGTCTATTCGCTCCATTGCCGCAAGGATAGCTTCTTTATCAACTGGTACGACTTCTGACGGCTCACGCTTTACACCTATCTTGTCCCAAACAGAGTCAATAACGGTTTTATCATCTAGTGCTAACCATTCAGGCTTACGATATGCTAACGACTTGCGTCCAGCAACAGATGGTTGTTCATGAAGGAAACCACCAACTACCATAGCCTCTTGATTCGGGTCATACCAATCTAGGGCTTCCTTAGCGTGCTCTGGCAGGTTAGCAAGTAATCTTTGCCCAGCATGAATTGCTTCTACGATATTATCGGAGTGTGGTGCTTCCATAGCAAACCAGTGACCGTCTTCTTCTGTCGGCGAATCACCCGTACCCATGCCCTCTGTAGCCAGCATGAATGTAGATTCAGCTCCTAGTTCTCTTATCATTCGAGCACGTGGGATTAAGCCAGCGATAACATCACCAGCCAGAATTACTTTCTTGCCCTCAAAGACTGGTCGCATTGCTTCAAGCCAGTATTCAGCACTTAGAGGTTCTTGGTTAGGATTATTCATTGTTTCCATTTTAGTTCTTTCGATAGTATTATAACAGGGACAAACCGCAGAATCCACAGTGATGAGTATTTACCCATAAACGCATTAAAAACCCGTCCTAGACGCTCTCTGTGCGTTCCAGTGCGTGTCCGAAGTGGTTCATTATCTACATGAGCCATTATGCTACTGGCTGCCTCCAAATCCTTTTCCCATATTTTTGACCCTCAACGCCATTTATTAGCTTGTAAAACAAGATATTTTCTTACTTCAACATTATTACAAAACGTAGCGAAAACATCGGGTTTTCTAGGTAGGTGTAAAGAAACTAAATACCACCTTATTTTGGTTCTCTTTTGCCGCCAGCATCTTCTCCCTAAACACTTCACTGTTACGCATGTAGTAGAAGAAAGTCGTACGACTTATACCTGTCCAGCGACAAGCCTCGCCTATTGTACTGTTATGCTGTATTGCGTCTGCAAGCCGTAGCATGGTTGTATAGGTGACTTTGGGCTTTCTGCCTATAGCTTTTCTTATCTCCATATTTACTCCGTTATTTTCGGCGATACCTCTGCTCTAATTATACAGAATTAACATTACCATAAAATATACTTGACAATGCTCATGCTTAGGCGTATAATTAAGGATGGAACGTTGCACACCAGATTGTTTTAAGTAGTAGACTTGAAGCCGTCTGACCTGCAACGTTCTTTTGATTTCAGGTCAGATACAAGGATACGGCAGTCTCAGTGGGGGTTCGACACTAAGTCGTTCTCGTGGTTCAAGAAAGAACCAGTGTGAGCAATAATGTTGTCCACGTAGTTATACCAAACAAAAAGCCAGAGAAAACAAATGTTGACGACGGACTAATAGAGTATGCGGATGCTCTTGCAGCCATAGACGAGAATAACCCATTAGCAAAATTAAATGCCATCTCAATGTCAGACAATAATGGTGGTCGTATCTACTTCTAATCAGGTAGAATTAGACTATGGGCAAGATACTAAAAAGACCGGTACAGCATACAGAGGAGCCAGCTAAACCACTTCGCTATGTGTTGTATGCACGTAAGTCATCGGAAGGCGAAGATGCCCAAGCTCAGTCTGTCCCTGACCAGATAAAGTTCTGTCAGGAATATGCCAAGCGTGAGGAGTTGATAGTAGTTGGCGATCCTATTGAAGAAAATGGGTCAGCATGGACAGCCAATAATAGACCTCTATTTACGCAAATGCTTGCTGACATTACCGCTGGCAAATACGATGGTATTTTAAGCTGGCATCCCGATCGACTGAGCCGCTCAATGCTCGAGAGTGGCATGATTATGGACATGCTAGATAGTGGCATTATTAAGGACCTAAAGTTCCCAACAGTACAGTACACAAACAATGCTGCTGGTAAGCTACTGCTGAATATCCTATTTGCGATGGCGAAGAACTACACAGACAGTTCGAGTGAGAACATACGAAGAGGTGTTGGAAGTAGCTTCGAAAAAGGAAAATCTGGTGCGTTCAAGTGGGGATATATGCGTGATGAAATCACAGGCTACTACGAACCAGACCCTAAGACCTTTGACTTTATCCAGCGAGGTTGGCAGATGCGTATCGAGGGTCACACTGTGACTGAGATTGTGGACTTCTGGATGAAAAATGACGTTCACCGCATGACCAAAATAACTCGTAAAAATAAAAAGATAAGAAAGATTGTCATTACAAAGCAGATTGCATCTAACCTCTTTCATGATCCTTTTTACTTTGGCATTTTAGTCCAGTCGGGTCAGGAAGTTGATATGCGACAAATCAGCAACTTCAAGCCTATGATAAACGAGGACACATACAATGCCGTTCAAGCTATGAGCCAGAAGCGTGCAAGAGTGCTACCGTTTTCTAAGCGTGCAACGTTTTATCCTCTACGTGGGATGGTATTCTGTGGTGTCTGTCGTAGCACAATACCAATGCGTGTAGGTAAGAATAAATCTGCAAGCGGTGAGTATGGTCTTACGTATCGTTGCGACAATAAGGCGTGCAAACGTAGCGTCAAGAGCGTTCGTGCTAAGTACATATTTGATGACCTGTATCTGGTATTAGAGCAGATGAAGTTCACTGAAAAAGAATATGACAAGTACAGTAAGACCATCGACGGCTATACCGAGGAAAAAGTCCAAGGACTTCGTGCAGAACGCCGTAGCTTAGAAGGTGCAAGGAAGCACAGGAAGAAAGAACTGGATACCAAAGCTCGCCAGCTAACTGGACTGCCAGAGGGTACACCTGAGATTGCACGCAAAACGCTCGTACATGACCTAGAGGACTTAGAAAACACAGTGATTGACCTAGATGAGAAGATAGTAGCAATAAGCAAAAAAGTGGCTGACCCTGCACAAATCAAGATGAAAAAAGAAGAGTTTTTGAACTTGGCAAATTCTGTTGCTGACAAGATGAGAGCAGGTACATCAGTTGAAAAAGACATTTTAGCTAGGATTTTGCTTTTGAACATACATTTAGATGACGAAAGAGCTCCTTCCTACCTCTGGAAAGAGCCCTTTGCAACCTTGCTTAAAAGCAAGAAAATTCAGCTTGGTGCGGATGAAAGGACTTGAACCTTCACGCCTTTCGGCACTAGTTCCTAAGACTAGCGTGTCTACCAATTCCACCACATCCGCACAGATGTACTACAGGCATTAATACAGTGTAATAAATTGTTGCTCCGTCTCCAAGTTATTTTTCTGATCTTTGATAGAAGATGAGCTGACTATCGCCATAGTTTTTATTTAGCACCGACGCGAAGCCATCAAAGTGTGGTTGATTAACATTCCCTGGCCACGACAACACTAAGGTGCCAGCTTCGGCAACGTGTTGCGGGAGACGCTTGAGGTCGCGGTACGGAATGTTATCAAATGGCGGATCAAGCAACACAACGTCGAACTTTGTATTTTGGTGGCGGGTTGACCACGCCCCGGAGTATGCACGAGTGGCTGTAAGACGATCATCGATGCCGAGCTTTTCGGCGTTAGCCTTGATGATGGCATGGGCCGAAGGGTCGAATTCGATCGCCAAGGCCGTGGCAGCACCACGACTAATGGCTTCAATAGCCAGTGCGCCACTGCCAGCAAAACCGTCGAGCACAGTCAGGCCCTTGATGTCGCCAAGTGCTCCAAAGATAGCACCACGGGTCTTTTCGCTCATAGGATGTGTCTTGTGGCCTTTTGGAGCATCAAAAATGCGTCCACCAAGCCAGCCTGCAATTACTCTCATGCCTACCAGTGTATCAGCTTAGGTTAGTAACCGATCGATAAATTTCAACGTGCTCAGCCAGTTCTGGGTAATCATTTATGCTTTGGTCGCTCTCAATAAATTCGTGAGCTGCTTGCCGGGCAGACTCAATGAGAGCTACGTCTGTGAGTTTAGCCACGCGCAAATCAAGCTGACCTGATTGCTGTGCGCCATAGATAGCCCCTGGGCCGCGGATTTCCAAGTCAAGTTCGCTTAAACGAAAACCGTCAGTTGAGCTTTCGATCGCGCGCAAGCGTTTCGACGGTGCTTGCGTGTCGCTCATAATCAAGTAACAATGCCCTTGCTCCGTACCCCTGCCAACACGACCCCGCAGCTGGTGTAACTGCGCCAAGCCAAATCTGTCAGCACCTTCAATGACCATAGTCGTGGCATTAGGCACATCAACACCAACTTCAATAACTGTAGTAGAAACGAGAACATCCAGCTTGCCGGCCACAAAGTCCTCCATAACTTGTTCCTTTTTATCGGCCGCCATTTTGCCATGCAACAAACCGATTTTTCGATGCTTTAAAACTCGATTTTTTAGATCATCATAGACTTGCTCAACCGATAACGCTGTCAGCACTTCCGACCCCTGGATCAACGGGCATACCACAAAGAGCTGGTGCCCTGCGACCAGTTCAGTTTCATCGATCTTTTTATAGAGCCGTTTACGCTCACCAGGAGCAACTAACTTGGTCTTTATAGGCAAGCGACCGTGCGGTTTGTGCTTGATAATGGAAATATCAAGTTCACCATACAGCGTCAGGGCGAGCGTACGCGGTATCGGCGTGGCCGTCATGTTGAGAATATGCGGCATGCGGCCTTTGGCTTTGAGTTGCAGCTTTTTACGCTGTTCAACCCCAAAACGATGCTGTTCATCAACAATTACCAACCCGAGTCGCTTCATTGCCACCGCATCACTAATCAGAGCATGTGTGCCAACAATAAAATTAGCTGTACCGTCAGCGATAAATTGATGTGCAACCTTTTTTTGAGCAGCCTTCATGCTGCCGACTAACAATATAATCTCCGATTCACGGCCGACTGACTTAAGCATGGTGTGAATTGTCTCGGCGTGCTGCCGAGCCAACAGTTCAGTTGGAGCCATAAATGCCACTTGAAACTTATTCTCTATAACCATCAGGGCAGCCAGAGTCGCCACAACTGTCTTGCCAGAACCCACGTCACCCTCAACCAGACGGTTCATAGGCACGTCTTGATCCATGTCTTGGCAAATTCGCCAGGCAACGGCCCGTTGCGAGTCAGTCAGTGTAAATGGCAAAGCACCGACAAATTCCTTAGCCACTGCTTCTTTGAAAGCAATCTTGTGCGTATTTTCTTGCTGAGCTGCCTGCTTATTCAGTAAGCTGGCTAGACTGAGTTGAAATATTTCTTCAAAGCCCAATCGCTCACGGGCTGCATCAACATCCTGAGAGGTAGACGGAAAATGCATAGACATTTGAGCAGCGGCGTGAGAAATGAGGCCATGCCTGGCCACGATAGCCTGCGGTAACGTTTCGGGCAACATTGCTATCTGCGAACGCAACTCACCAACAATCTTGCGGATTCGCGTCGACTTGAGACCCTTGCTTTCGCGATATATTGGAACTATCCGGACCGTATTGAGCTGAAAGTCGCTTACCAATTCCATGGCCGGGTTCATAATGGCTAACCTTCCCCTGCTCATCGTGAATTCGCCAGAAATATAATACTCAGCAGTCGTTTTGGTGCCCTTTTCGCGATACGGCTGGTTGAACCAAACTAATCGTACGCTGCCAGTTGCATCGCTGGCTACCGCTTCGGTGATGTGCATACCGCGCCGCACATAGCGCCCTTTTATTTGAATAACCTTGGCTTGGACGCTTATTTTGCCAGGCTGCAGCTTGGCAATTGGTGAAATATTAGAGAAGTCGTCGTAACGACGAGGATAGAATTCAATTAGATCTTGAACTGTTGTGATGCCAAGGTGGGCAAATTTTTTGGCAACTTCAGTGCCGACGCCCTTAAGTTCAGCAACTGGAGTCTCTCGCATACAGTCTAGTATAGCGTGGAACCCACGCCAAAATCCGCTTTCTAGTCGAAAGCTGCAAGTCATAGAGCGAAAAGCCATCAATGAGAGAAAGTGTAACCATAGTTACACTGACGAACAGTGATGACTTTGCAGCTTGTGAATTGTAGGTTGTAGACGAAATTGGGGTTTTGGTGTGGGTTCTGAACTACTTCTTGCGAAGCAAAAAGAAGACGCTTGGACCGAAGTAGGTCGGTGCCAGTGCTGGCTGCATAAGGTGTTCAATGCGCAGCATAACTGATTTTGGCACAATTTTCTTAAGTTTCGGTGAACGCAAGTTAGATACCGACAGGGTACGCTCAACTGCAAAACCAACCGTATCAAGCTGACGGATAACAGTGGCAGGGTTGTGATTTACAAAGGCAATTTCCTCTTCGCGCTGATTTTTCTTGGAACGGATATCAACCGGCTTTGTTGGCAACGGCTTACCTTTGACAAGGTGCTTCACACGATTACGTGCGTGGGCATAATTAGCAAGCTCGAGTATAAAATAACCATCTTTAGATAAAATCCGGTAAATCTCTTTTAATTCTGGTACCGGGTCTGGCAAATGATGCATGACGCGAATCATAGTCACCAAATCCTGCGAACCGGTTTTAAAATCTAAGCTATCGGCCTGCATTAGTTTTTGACCAATCTTAGGGTGATCCTTGAGGAAGTCTTTGGCTATATCGAGCTGGGCTTTTGATGGCTCTGCCAGTGTAACTGAGTCTGAATATTTTTCAAGCAACAAGCAAAGCCGCCCGTAGCCACCGCCAATATCAACTGCTGAACTAAAATGTTTACCTTTGATGAGTCGTTTAATAGCCATTTCTTCTGAAGCATGTTCGTAGTCACGTCCTGACCAGTAGTGCAGGTAGTTGTAATCATCATTATCGTACTGATTGGCCGTTTTCTTGGTTGGCTTGGCCGTTGCCTTTTTGATTGCTGTTTTCTTGGTGGTTGGTTTCTTTGACATAAATAGCAGTATAGCAGTCAACTTTATGGGACTGCTAGTATTTTCCTTACTTCTTTTCTACAATTGCAAAGTGATTTTTACCGCGTCGCACCAAGTTGTTGCCCTTGACCAATAGATCTAGGTTTTCTGGGCCTGCTTTCTGGCCATTCACAGAAACGGCTCCTGACTTGAGGAAGTTGCGCGCCTCAGCCTTCGAGCTAGCCAATGTAGCTGTCACCAGAATCTGTGCCATGTCACCTTCGGCCTTCACGACTGGTAACTCTTTCTTAAGGACGTTCATCTCGTTCTTATTGAGCTCTAAGAAGTTAGCTTCACCAAATAGTACCTTGGTTATGGTTACGGCTTCGTCGGCGCGCTTCTGTCCATGCACGAGCTTAGTGACTTCATATGCCAATACGCGCTGAGCCATACGCAAGGCTCTGTTAGCATTAAATTCAGCCATAACTAAGTTGATGGTAGGCTGATCCAGTTCGGTAAAGATCTTAAGATAGGTTTCTACACCGTCGTCATCAACGTTGAGCCAGAACTGATAAAAGGCAAAGATAGGGGTCTTTCTTTCATCCAACCAAACGGCACCATCTTCACTTTTTCCAAATTTTTTGCCAGTAGTCTTATTGACGACGAGCGGCAAAGTAATAACGTGAGCTTCGCCCCCGCGAAGACGGCGAATCAACTCCACGCCGCTCAAACAGTTTCCCCACTGATCCGAACCTCCGAGCTGCAAGGTGCAACCCATATGGTCATACAGATGCAAGAAGTCGTAGCCCTGGAGCAAAGTATAACTAAACTCCGTGTAGCTAATACCGGTATCGGTATCCTCTAGTCGCTTGGCGATAAAGTCTCTCTGGACCAGTGAATTCATACTAAAATTTTTGCCAACATCGCGTAGGAACGGCAGCAACTTCACATCCTTCAGCCAATCAATGTTGTTAACCATTTTGAATTTATAGCCGTCAAGAATTATCTTGAGCTGATCTTCAGCACGATCGATATTGTGGGCAATAGTTTTTTCGTCCTGTAATGGCCGTTCCTTATCTTTACCGCCTGGGTCACCAATTAAGCTGGTGGCACCACCAGCGAGCATAATTGCCTTGTGGCCATGTCGCAAGAAGACACGGTCGAGCATCATGGCGGCTAGGTTGCCGACGGTTTGAGAATCAGCCGAAGCGTCAAAACCGTGATAAAAGGTCCATTTTTGATTATCGAGGGCTCGCAAGTCTGGCAAGGTAGTCTGGTGCACAAAACCGCGCCATTGAAGTTCTTCTGATAATGTCATATTTTCAGTATAGCAAGACATGTAGTGGTAGGTATACATCGGATATTTAGTCATTATATATACCTGTCCTCAGCTACATTTCAGGAGAGCATGATATTCAATAGATTATGGCTATTTACTCATGGTTAAAATTGCTATAATAGTCACATTGAACTGCAATCAAGGAGTCACAGACTAACACATGACTAAACCACTCAACCGTGGGAAGAAGCGGAAAGGCGGACTGCATACCCAAAGCAGGAACCACTACGTAACAAAAAGCGGGAACAAAATTAAGTTGAATCGCAGCATCAACGGCCGTTTAAAGGCTGGTAAAGATGCACGTTTACGTAAAAAAGCTGCTTACCTTGCTACGTTGCCAAAAGGTCGCCTCAAACGAACTATTTATCGCTTACATCCTAAGCGCGTCTTTAAGTACTGGTTTAGTCGCGAAGGCGGCATTATGGCCCTTAAAGTCGCTGGTATCGGTGCTTTGGCTGTCTTCCTACTTTTAATTGGTACCTTTGCCTACTTCCGCAAAGATTTGCCTAACCTACGTGACATTTCTGGCAACAACCTCGGTGGCTCCATTAGATACTATGACCGAACTGGACAAACCCTACTCTGGGAAGACTATGATGCTGTCAAACGTATCCCCGTTAAGGACGAGGCTATGTCACAGCACCTTAAAGATGCTACTGTCGCCGTTGAAGACAAAGACTTTTTCCAGCATGGCGGCTTTGATACCCGCGGCATCGTCCGTGCAGGTGTGAGCAACACCTTCGGTGACGGTAATACTCAAGGTGGTTCTACTATTACCCAGCAGCTCGTTAAATTAACGCAGAACTGGACGAAAGACCGCACCTATACCCGCAAAGTTAAAGAGCTGATCTTATCAGTTGAGCTGGAACGCTCTTACACGAAGCAAGAGATTTTAACTGGCTACCTTAATACTGCACCGTATGGCGATATAACCTACGGCGTTGAAGCTGCTATGCAGGACTATTTCAAGAAGTCAGCTAAAGATGCCAGTCTTGATGAAGCAGCATTCTTAGCTGCAATGCCTCAGTCTCCAACCTATTACTCACCATATGGCGCCCGCTATGACAAAGAAGCCCTGATCGGCCGTCAGCATTACATTCTTGATCTGATGCAACAACAAGGTAAAATCACAGCCGAACAACGTGATAACGCCAAAAAGGTTGATACTATTGCCACGATCAAGCAGCGCTCGCCGAAGTACGACGGCATCAAAGCTCCATGGTTTGTTCTGACTGCGAAAGAGCAATTAATTGCGAGTCGGCCAGAAACCGTCAAAGTCGGCGGCATGAAAGTTACTACCACACTCGATCTAGAAAAACAGAAGTTAGCCGAAGACCAAATTGCTAACAACATCGCGCGTGTTAAGCGCCAGGGCGGTGATACTGCTGCCATGGTGGCAGAAGATGTGAAAACCGGTCAGGTAGTCGCTCTCGTGGGCGGTACAGACTTTAATAACAAGGAGTTCGGCCAGAACAATTACGCCCGACTCAAATTGCCGCCTGGTTCAAGTTATAAGCCGTATGATTACGCTGCGCTTATTGAACACAGTACCAACGCTGGTGCCGGCTCGGTATTATATGACACTCAGGGACCACTAGAAGGCTACCCATGTACTAATAAAGCACGACCGCCAACCGGTAACTGTTTGAACAATTATGACTTCCGCTATCCTGGCCCGCTGACCCTACGATACGCTCTGGGCGGATCTCGCAACGTACCTGCCGTCAAAGCCATGCTAACCGTAGGTGTTGATAAAACAATTGAAACATCTAAGAAGTTGATGCAATCACCAGGCACACCGGAAGGTGAAGCCCGCGGCGACTACAAGTGCTACATAGACGAGCAGCTCACCAAAGACAAGAAGTGTTATGCGGCTGCTGCCATCGGCGACGGTGCGTTTCTTAAAATGGATGAGCATGTCCATGGCATTGCCACGCTATCCCGCAATGGTCTTAATATTCCGCAAACATACATTCTTAAGATCGAAGATGCGAGCAATAAAGTCGTTGAGGAATGGAAGCCAAGCAAGGGCGTCCAGGCTATTCGTGATGAAACTGCCTACATCGTCAGCGACATGATGAGCGACCCAAATGCCAGCTATATGGCCAACAAGTCACACAAGTACAAAGGCTGGAAGTTCGGCTTTAAGACGGGTACCACAAACGACTCAAAGGATGGTTGGATGGTTGGCATGTCAACACAATATGCTGTTGGCACATGGGTCGGCTATCACGATCGCACCAAAGAATTGAGCGGCTTTATGGAAACCATGACTCAACCAATTGTATCCGGTTGGATGCAGAAGGCTCACGACAACCTGAAGCCAGAAGAGCGTAAAAAACCAGCTGGTGTGCAAACCCTTCCAGCATTTGTTGTCCGCAACCATGTTGGCGTTAACTCAGTCGAACCAAGTCCTGCCAATGACCTCTTCCCGTCATGGTACAAAAAAACCAACCCTAACACGAGACAAACCATTGATATTGTCTCTAACAAAATTGCCACCGACTGTACTCCACCCCGAGCCAAGCAAAGTGGCGCCAACGCTTCAGCTAATGCCTACTCGAGTGACCGCTTTAATGGCACAGCAGGTGCGACAACTACCGAAAAGGACGATGTACACAAGTGTGAAGATGCTAAGCCAAGCATTTCATTGGCGGTGAGTGGAAGTGGAGCAAGTTACACCTTTACAGCGACGGCAGCCAAGGGCACTCACCCCATGTCTAGCGACCGCTTTAGAGGCAAGATTAACATCCTGGTTGATGGACGTGTGGTCCAGAGTTTTGACGCGAACAGCAGCCCAGTTACCGTATCTCACGCATTTGCATCAACCTTATCGGGTAGCCATGAAGTCAGTGCAGAAGTAATTGACAGTGTGCTTTACGACGCCAAGGACACTAAGACTGTCGACTTTGGCTCTGCCCCAACATCAGGGGTAATTAGCCTCAATGCTAGCTCATCTGGCTTTAGTTGGTCGGGCGGAAATGGCACCGTCACAGTGTATCGAGTTTCCAACAATCAACCGCTCTGTAGCGGCGGTCCTTCAGGTAACTGTAGTGCACCAGCTGGTAGCGCCCCTCCAGGCACCGAGGTTGTTGCCCGAGATGGCTCAAACGGTACCTCGAACGTTACAACCGTAAACTAAAATTACTGGGCACTTTTGCGGGGCTGCACTTCTGCCTGCTTAGACTTGCGCTTAGCAAATAGCATCTTGCCTGCCTCTGTCTGTATATATCGACTAACTTCAATGTCCAAGGTTTTACCGATTGCCCTGCCAGCGTCCTCTACGACAACCATCGAGCCATCATCCATATAGCCAACGCCTTGGTTCTTGCCGCTGCCTTTTTGGACGATTTTAACACGCTTGTCTTCACCGGGTAGCGCAATTGGCCGTAAGGCTTGAGCCAGCTCGTTTACGTTAAGTACGCGCACACCTTCGATGGTAGCTACTTTATTCAAATTATAGTCAGTGGTGCATAAGTCTGCCGAAAGCTTCTTGGCAATTAATACCAGCCTATCATCGGTTGGTATTTTTCGGTCAAAGTCTTGTTGTGCAATGACAACAGAAGCATTGTCACTATCTTGCAGGGCTTGCACCAGATCAAGACCGAACCGAGCTCGACCGCGCTTATGAGAGTCTTTGCCGTCAGCCAAAAGCTGCAATTCATTGATGATAAAGCGTGGCACCACCAGTTGTAGCGGCAAGAAGCCAGCGTTGGCAATTTCTAAAATTCGACCATCAATGAGCGCCGAGGTATCCATAACCAATTTTTTGTTAGTAGTTTTTGTGTACTTACCGGTTCGTATTTTGCTGTTTGATAATTTATAGAGCAGTCCAATGACTACGATGAGTAAGATGATTTGAATAGTATCTAAGGTTTGTTCCATTATTTTTCCATTTCTAAATATGTATTTAAGGCCGTTCGGACGTCCTTAATTGGTTTTAATAGTGTCGTTGATTTGGTAGATCGTGATTTTGCCAATGCCGGACCAATTACGGTATCAAAGCCGAGCTTCTGGGCCTCACTAATTCGCTTTTCGGCAAACGGCACGTGTCGAACTTCCCCAGATAAACCAACTTCGCCGTAGACTACGGCATTCTTTTTCAGCTGCATGCCTTTGGCGGCTGATGCAATCGCCATGCAGACTGCCAGATCAGCACCTGGCTCTGTAATTTTAATACCACCAACAATATTGATATAAATGTCTTGGTCGGCCAAATTAAGCTTAGTACGCCGTTCGAGCATGGCAACCAGTAGATTGAGGCGATTCAGTTCAAAGCCGCTTGCAGTGCGCTTAGGATAGCCATACGAGGTTTTGTTGACCAAAGCCTGCACTTCCACCAGCAAAGCTCGACTACCTTCTATAGTTGCAAGGACAACTGAGCCGTCGCTTATCTGTCGTTCTTCAAGCAAAGCAGCCGAAGGGTTATCGATTTGTTTAAGGCCGTTATCTTGCATCTCAAAAATGCCCGCCTCGGTAGTTGAGCCAAACCGATTCTTAACACTACGCAGCAGCTTGAAGCCACCATAACGATCACCTTCGAGCTGCAAAACAGTATCGACAACGTGCTCCAACACTTTTGGTCCAGCAATTGAGCCTTCCTTGGTGACGTGACCAACCAAAACAATGGCTGTATTTTTAATCTTGGCAGCCTGCGTTAGTACGTGAGTACTGTTGGTGATCTGGCTGACTGTGCCAGCCGCCGAGGCCACACCTTCGACAGTAATGGTCTGGATCGAGTCGATAATTACTAAGTCGTAACCCTGCCCAGCAATTGTTGCTGCAATCTCGTGAGCGCTGGTACTGCTCGCCAAATCCACATTTGCTTTAGCAACACCAAGCCGCTGTGCCCTCAGACCAATTTGATGCGCCGACTCTTCCCCGCTGACATACAGAACATTTTGGGCAACTGCTACACTGGTTGCAATTTGCAGCAGTAGCGTGCTTTTGCCTATACCGGGTTGGCCGGCAATCAACGTAACACTGCCTGGCACAAAACCACCGCCCAACACAGCGTCAACATCCGAAATCGTGGTTTTGATTCGTTTAACCTGATCCTTTTTACTGGCGGTCGCCAAGTCCGATATTGATAGGCTGCCCGAGCCAGATGCTTTGCCAGAAGCAGTCAAAGGCACTATAACGGCCTCTTCTTGCAACGTATTCCATTCACCACACGTCATACACTTGCCGCTCCAGCGACTAGTTGCAGAACCGCAATTACTGCAGACAAACTGAGTAGCAGATTTTTTAGCCATTACTGAATCTCTTTGGAAGTTATTTTACTGTCGAGTGCTTCGACCAACTCTTGCTCAGCCGTAGCAATGGCATTGCGCTTTTCGACAATACTGTTGTATTGGCTGATCAAACCACGAGTTTGATTGATAAGGCTGTTATACGCATTTACTTGACCGTTAAAGGCAGGCACCTCATTATTGTAACCATCTGTATCGCCTGAATTCATAAGATTATCAAGCCGATTCTTTTGTTGTTCCAGGTCCTTATTTTGACCCTCAATAGCGACCTTGTTTGATTCAATTTCAATCTTTAACTGATTGAGCTGCTCATCAAATTTTTCCACCTGGTTCTTGAGGTCGATAAATGTCTGCTCGTAACGCTCTGAATAAGCCACTATTTTAGAGCGATCCTTAAAGTACTGACCGTAGTACTGTTCCAGCTCCGTTGATAAGTCCTTTACCTCAGTGGCCAAAATAGAATGCAACTCATTCGGCACAACTGAAGGGTCTTTAGCCCGATACTCTTCTACTGTTTTTTTAACACGATCGTCTGTGAGCGTAGCAAGAAAAGCTGCTGTCAGGCCATCGATGCGCTGTCGTTCGGCTGAGCTTAATCTGTCGTATTCCGCATGCAGTACCTCGTGCGCAGCGGTCACTTGGATAATACCGGTTAAACGTTCGTCGGTAACATCAAGCAAGTAGATACCATTACGCTCGACGTAGCAGCCCAGCACAATAGAGTGTTCGTTGGTTGGACAATTTTGCCTAAAAGCTGTCTTGTCATTTAACTCAGGGTGGTTGACGTAAAACACCCGTCGAGTGCCATCTTGCATGGTTGTATCATCAGCCAGAGCCACGATCTGTTCTGGCGGATTGTAGTTGCGGAGAGCAAAGAAATCAAGAATCGCTTGTCGATTAAAGACGCCATATACCGAGCCAACAATTACTAGTATGCCAACAATGCCGACTACAAATCGGAGAAACTGCTTCATCTTGACTTATTATAGCCTAAATCAGTTGAGATATAACCGACTTAACGTAACTATGTAACTATTTCTTATGAGTAACGGCTGCTTCTGAACTGCTGCTGTATATAAGTTTGCCACTCCGGGCGGCCACAGTAACCACATTACCTTTGTGATACGTACCCTCTAATAGACCCTGGGAAATGTGATCTTCAAGAGTCTCCTGCAGCTGACGACGTAATGGACGAACGCCATTCTTCACGTCATACCCATGCTCAGTCAGGTATTTCTTGGCCGAAGTTTGAACTTTTAGACCAATACCGTGTCGAATCAGACGTTTTTCGAGGTCGGCGAGTTGTAAGTCGAGAATTTGCATAATCTCCTCTTTGGTAAGCGCCTGAAAAACAATATTGTTATCGATACGGTTAAGCAATTCGGGTCGCATCATCTTTCGCAGCGATTCAAGCACGTCGCTCTTATTGCGTTCATGTAGATCTGCTAAATTCTTCTGCTCAGCTGCTGTAGTGACACTAAAGCCAAGGCGAGCCTCTTTCTGTAGCTTTTCAGCGCCAATATTACTCGTCATAATGACAACCGTGTTACTAAAGTCAATAACTCGACCCTTACTATCAGTCAGGCGACCGTCTTCGAGCAACTGCAACAACATATTGAAAACATCAGGGTGGGCCTTTTCGATTTCGTCAAACAAGACCAAGCTATAAGGTTGACGACGAATTTTATCTGTCAATTGACCGCCGTCATCATAGCCAACGTAACCAGCCGGTGCACCCATCAAACGAGATACATTGTGATGTTCGCCAAATTCGCTCATGTCAATCTTAACCAGTGCATCTTCGCGGCCGAAGAATTCACGGGCCAAAACGCGAGCCAACTCAGTCTTACCAACTCCGGTTGGGCCCAAGAAGATAAATGAGCCAATTGGTCGCTTATCATCACTTATGCCGCTGCGATTACGTCGCACAGCTCGAGCTACGGCACTGATTGCTTCTTTTTGGCCGATAATGTGTTTGCTCAGCGTCTTTTCAAGATTCAACAAGTACTTAGCTTCGGTGCGGATGACTTTCTGTACAGGTACGCCAGTAATACGAGCGACTACAGCCGCCACATCATCACTCGTTAGAGTCAGCTTCTTGACCGCATGATATTTAGCCTGCAAATCGGTGATCTTCTGACTCAATTGGCTAGCCTGGGTCTTAAAACGAGCGGCTGCTTCGTAGTCTTCGTTGGCGGCCGCATCTTCAATACGGACCTGCAGTAGACGCAATTCCTTTTGAGCTTCCCGCAATTCGGGTGGAGTTTTGCCCTTGTCGACTCGAACGTGAGCAGAGGCTTCATCAAGCAAATCAATAGCCTTGTCTGGCATAAAGCGATCATTAATATAGCGTTTCGCAAAGCGGACAGTGTCTTCTAACACCTCTTCACTTACGGTGACTCCGTGGAATGATTCGTAGTGCTTTTTGAGACCTTTGAGGATGGCCAACGTTTCAATTTCAGTTGCCTCTGGAACCTGAACTGGCTGAAAACGGCGCTCCAAGGCAGCATCCTTTTCGACGTGCTTGGTATACTCATCGGTTGTAGTGGCGCCAATTAATTGAATTTTACCTCGGGCTAAGGCTGGTTTAAGCATATTACCGGCATCCAGGGCGCCTTCGGCCGCACCGGCACCAACAATTAAGTGCAGCTCATCTACAAAAACAATGGTAGATTTATCATTTTCAAGTTCTTCCATCACCTTCTTAAGGCGCTCTTCAAACTCGCCACGATACTTTGTGCCAGCAATCATGGCCGTTAAATCAAGCATAACAATACGCTTATCTAACAGATTATCTGGTACGTCCTCTGCCACAATTCGAGCTGCCAAACCTTCGACAATAGCAGTTTTGCCAACGCCAGGTTCGCCAATGAGAACTGGGTTGTTTTTGGTTCGTCGGCTCAAAATAGTAATCATGCGACGAATTTGGTTTTCCCGACCAACCACCGGATCAAGCTTGTTCTTACGAGCCTGGGCCGTTAAATCAGTGCCAAAGAAATCAAGCGCTGTCTTCTTTGGCTTGCGAGCACCTGGCTTGCGGGCTTCGGCTATGCCGCCACCACTTGACTGCTGTCGATTGAGGAAGTTTTCCAGCTCTTGCATAAGAGTGTCAACTTCGACATCCATGTTCTTGAGCAACTCGGTGGCACGAGCGTTCTTTTGACTCAAGATACTATAGAGAATATGCTCGGTACCGCAGAAATCCTGGCTAAAGTCTTGGGCAATTTCGTATGCCATTCGCAAAGTAAGCTTAGCGACTTCACTTAAACCTTTAGCCCCGAGTGCTTGGACGGGTCCTGAATTAACATTTAATGCCAGCTTGGCCTTTTGGAGTGTTACCCCGGCACCTTCAAGTAATTTTGCTCCCATTGACGTGTCTTGCGCTAACACGCCCAACAGCAGATGCTCCGTGCCAACGTAAGCACTGCCAGTACCACGAGCAATAGCGTCTGCATTGCGCAAACTTGCTAACGCGTTATCTGTTAGATGGTTTAAAAATTCTTGAAAATCAGGCGAAGATGGCATCATATATGTTTCCCACTTTCTAGCAGCCTTTTGAGTTTTGTCTCAATGTGTTGGACCACTACCTACCATGATACCAGTTAGCACTCTCGTGTCAAGAGTGCTAATTAACCTGATCTACGCAGTATGTGTATCTATAAAAGAAATAAGTTGTGTCATATTTATATTATCGAGCGTATGGAGGCCAAGTGAGGGAAACATACTAGCCCCAACTGCAGCCCCAAAAGCCTCAATGCGAGCTGGCGAAGCCATGTTGTCATCTGTATTATAAAAAATTGCGATAGGTAAGTCGGCGATCTCTGCAGCGTAATTAAGAGGGCTGTGGGTTGCTAAGGAATTAACATAATTTGTATGGCCACCGTAGGCTGCATCAATTTCAGCTTCAGCATCAACCCCTTCGAGGATGTCGTTATCATGATAGTACTCCAATTCGGTAGCAGGAACCGTCATGACAATACACGATACGAGAGACTTATTTTGGCGTGCCCAGTTACAAACAGCGAGGCCGCCCATTGAGACGCTGAATAACACAACTTTGCCAGACTTAGCGCCTATCTGCGAACCTTGGGCGAATGTTCGAGTCTGGTCCAAACGCGTGATAGCCGTATCATTACCGTAGTTGGTAGTTCCGCCTAAATCGTTGGCTACAAGCGGATAACCAGCATCAGTAAACGCTTTGAGCTTAGCGTACACTGAAGGATCGAAGAAGTCGCGGGCCGTACCGCCGCGACCATGAGCATACAAAATAGCAGGCTTTGAACCAGTTGGATGCCATGACAGGGGCGTGAAGTAGACAAAAGATTGGCCGCTCGAAATATCGATGGTTGATTTACTAAAAATGCCTGCCATACGTTTAGCTGCCTACTTCCATTACTGACATCCTGACAGGCAAAAGTAGATCGGCTGCAAGCACAGCCGTGTGGCCAGAACTCGTCGATAGACGTAGTTTGTAGGTGTGCACACCAGCGGCTACAGTACTACGATACTCAAGCACTACACCCGTCCCTTTGCCGGCAATACCTATGTCCATCACCGAAAAGTCGACGTCAGCGTCATCTTCAAGTAAGGTTACGATCGACGTGCCGTCATTATTTAGATTGTCGAGGCGACCAATTTTTACTCGAATTAGAATTGGGCGCGTACCTTTAGTAACAGTAAGGGTGGTGCCCGGCACATCTGTGCCAGTTGTTGGAAATGCAAATGTCGTTGTCGAGCTAAAGCTTCCGTCCTGCTTTACAAGGTAACCGAGCTCTCTCGGATAGTCGCTTGAGGCATCATCTACATGAGCATTAAATTCAGCTCGAGTAACTAGGTCGGTGCTTACCCACGCAGTGTCATTCCATGTGACACCGTGTCCTGTAGTAACTGTTGGTGAGCCAGCTAGTTTAGCGGGTGTTATTGAAGCGTCAGTCGGAGCACGACTATCACTTAGTCGCGTATCATCACCTTTTACTACTTGCGCAGCACTTGCATTGCCGCTTCCTGGCACATTAACAACAGCGGCAGTACCGAGTTCTAAATTAGTTCGAGCTGTCAGTGGACTCGTTAGTCCAGATAAGTTTTCTGACTTCAGAAATACATCCGCCGTATTTGCTTTGCTCGCCAGGTCAGTTGTCAAGTTTTGAATTTTGGCTTGAGCAATGTCGGCACTGCTAGAAATGTCCGTATTTACAATCGTGCTATCGGCCAGCTTTGCTGACGTAATCACACCATCGGCAATCGTCGGGCTGTCGGCTGTTCCGGTCAGATCGCCAGCAAGCTGCACCTTACCTTTGGTGCTAGCCGACGCATCAGGTACTGAGCCCGAAACGGCAGCATCAGCATTGTCTAGACTGGCTTGTACGCTGCTGCTCAGACTTGCTTTTGTAACAGCGCCATCTTTTAATGAGCCGTCGCTGTTGTGAATTTGAGCCAGAAAATCATTGAGAATTCCTCCCCAACTGCCCACATCTCCGCCTGGATTAGGTAAACGCGCCATGTTCGTTCAGTTTCGGCCTTGTTACTTGTTACGTTTTGGTTTTACTTTGTGCTAGAGCTATTATCTCTGTAGTCAATCTGGCTGTCAAGCTATAAGGCTCGTTAGAGATTACTACTTCTTGGTATCTTTGCTTTCAGCTTGCGCTCCAGATTCAGCTTCAGTTGTCTCTTCACCATGTTCTTCGATGGCTTCTAGCAAGCTGCTTTCGAGCTGATCTTTGCGCTTCAACTTCTGGCCACCAAGTGGTTTAGTAGTCACGACTTCTGCAGTCGGGGCAATTTCAGTTTCTGGCATCGTGTCAGACACGATATCAATTTCATAGCCTGTCAGCTTGCTGGCCAAACGGACGTTCTGGCCGCTCTTACCAATTGCAATGCTGAGCTGGTCTTCGGGTACTTGGACGACTGCTTTCTTGCTCTCTTGGTCAAGACTAACCGAAGTGACTTTAGTTGGGCTTAGGGCGTTCTGTATAAATGCAGCCTGGTCGTCATCCCATACTATGATGTCGATCTTCTCTTGTTCGCCAATTTCACTCATAACAGCATTGACGCGCGTACCGTGACCGCCGACAAATGTGCCGACTGGGTCAACACCTGGAACGGTGCTGGTAACAGCGATTTTACTACGCACACCAGCTTCTCGAGCAATAGCCTTAATGGCTACAGCGCCACTTTCCATTTCAGGGACCTCACCACGAAAGAGCCATTCCATGAATTCAGTAGAACCACGGGACACCACCAACTGAGGACCGCGAGTACCGCGTTCGAGGTCTTTCAAATAAACTTTAAGGCGCTGACCGGCATGATAGCGTTCGTTCTGAATCTGTTCGCTACCAGGCATGATAGCTTGGGCCTTGCCGAGGTCAACCCGGACCATACGTCCATCAACGCGAGCCACAATACCATTTACAACGGTACCGATCTTATCTTGGTATTCGGTCATAATGATTTCACGTTCAGCCTCACGCAAACGTTGCAAGATAACTTGCTTGGCAGTCTGAGCGGCAACACGACCAAAGCTATCAGCAGTTTCTTGAATTTCAATAAAATCACCAAGTTCGGCATTCTTCTTAATAGCTTGGGCTTGCGATAAGCTAAGCTCAAAGCGTTCATCGCCAACTTTTTCTACCACTTCTTTACTAACAAAGACATCGATATCACCGGTGTGCAGGTTTATAGCGACTCGAACTTCTTGTTCGCGATCACCAAAGTCTTTGCGATACGCAGCAGCAAGTGCCTGTTCAACAACTTGTTGCACAGCGTCTTCTGGTAGGTTTTTTTCTTCAGCAATGGTTTTAATCATCAGGCCAAGTTGTTTTACATCTAGTTCCATGAGGATCTCCTTTTATTTAGTTATTTCTAGAGTGTTTCGGTATGAAAAAAGTCGACCTGCTGGCCGACCTAACAGTAGCTATTATAACGTACCGTTGTCGGAATTTCAACTATAGTTACTTTTTGTAGGAAAATTTGGCTCCCAGACCAGAGATCGTTTAGTATAGAGTTTATGAGCAAATCCGTCCGACGACTTTATGAACAGTTTCATCCAAGCAGCTATCAATTGTTTCTAACTCCGAATTCCAAAGATTTAACATTTTCTGGCACCGTCACTGTTACAGGCAAAAAAGTTGGTCGACCTTCGCAACGGATTACCTTGCACCAAAAAGGCCTAAAGATTACCGCTGCCACACTCCAGCATCACAGCAAAGCTGGCGATACAGACATTGAAATTGATAGGATTAACATCCAAAGCAAATACGATGAAGTTCGACTTCATGCCACAGACAACCTACCAGCTGGCGACTACACAATTACACTGGAGTTTACCGGCACCATCACTAAGCCAATGCACGGCTTGTATCCGTGCTATTTCAAGCATGACGGTGTCGAAAAGCTATTGTTAGCTACGCAATTTGAATCTCACCACGCCCGTGAAGTATTCCCGTGCATTGACGAGCCCGAGGCTAAGGCCACATTTGATCTGGAATTGACCGTACCTTCTCACGAAGTTGCTTTGTCTAACATGCCGCAATTGAGCGAAGCTGCTAACAACGACAAAACAAAAACGATCCGATTTGAGACCACGCCAATCATGAGCACATACTTGTTGGCTTTTGTAATCGGCGAAATGCATAGCGTCGAAGCTACCTGCCAAGATGGCACCATCATACGTACTTGGTCAACAGTTGCGCAGCCCAAAAATTCACTTATGTACGCCAACACAGAAGGCGTGGCAATTTTGGAATTTTTCATAGATTACTTTAAGACAGAATTCCCACTCAAGAAATGTGACCAAGTAGCCCTACCAGACTTTGAAGCTGGCGCCATGGAGAATTGGGGCCTTATTACCTATCGAGAGATTGCTCTGCTGACTGAACCTGAAAACCGCTCGCAATCATCAGAGCAATACGTTTCTATGGTTGTGGCGCACGAAATGTCTCATCAATGGTTTGGCGACCTCGTCACTATGAAGTGGTGGGATGACCTGTGGCTTAACGAAAGTTTTGCCAGCCTTATGGAACATGTTGCCCTTGATGGTTTGCATCCCGATTGGTTCCAGTGGGAGCAATACACCGCATCAGACGTTATCTCCTGCTCTAACCGTGACATGTACGCAGACGTACAGGCCGTACAAGTCGCTGTAAATCACCCAGAAGAAATTCACACTTTGTTCGACCCAGCGATTGTCTACGCAAAAGGCGGTCGACTGCTGAAAATGATGCGTGAATACATTGGTGACGATGCGTTTCGAGAGGCCCTCAAAAACTACTTCGCCAAGCACGCCTATAAAAATACTGTGGGCGGCGACCTGTGGGAAGCTATGGCAGCTGCAAGCAAGAAGGACATCAGTAGTTTTATGGAGCCGTGGATACATCGCTCGGGCATGCCATTGTTAAGCGTCACTCATAAAGCGGGCACTATTGACCTTGCTCAAGAGCGCTTTGTACTTGATACAGATACCGATCAGACAATCTGGCCAATTCCTTTACTGGCCGATCAAACCCTCGATAATGAGATCCTTGCAACAAAAACAGGTTCCGTAACACGTTCTGGCAAACAACCAGTTGTGTTCAACAAAAATGGTAGCGGCCACATGGTCGTTCACTATACAGACCAGGAAGCCCAGCGATACTTAGCTGATTCATTCGCTAAGCAAATTCTGGCTGCCGAATCGCGTATCAACGTACTAAACGATATGCTGCTGCTCAGTCGTCGTGGCGACGCGCCAATCACTGATGCTCTCAACATCATTACTGCCTCCTCCACCGAGCCCCGCGAGGCCGTATGGTCTATCATGGCCCGAGTTATTGCTACCGGCATCCACCTCACAGAAGGTGATAAGGTGACTCACAAGGCTATTAAGACATATCGACGTACGTTGGCTCGCGAGTGGTACGAAAAACTTGGCTGGAACGATGGCGAGAATGACAGCCCGAATGATATCAGTCTCAGGCACTTGATTTTAAGCGTAATGGTTAATAGTGAGGACGAGGCAGCTATCGAAGAGGCCTTGCGACGCTTCAAGGCAGCCAAAAATTCAGCCGAATTACCAGCCGAACAAAGGGCTCTCATCATCGGTGCAGCTGTAAAAAACGGCGTAGCTGACATTGACGCGCTCATGGATGAATACCAAACGACTCCTAATCCAGAAGTTCAGCTGTCAATTTGTCTGGGAATAACTTCTGTCAAAGACGAGAAAGCTGGGCAATATATTATCGATAAAGCCCTTGGCAAAGATGGCTTCGTCCGTCCACAAGACATTTTCCGCTGGTTCGCATACCTGATGCGCAATTATGAAACGCGCGAAGCTGCCTGGAAATGGCTCGTGGATAACTGGGATCGCTTAGAAAAAATGTTTGGGGACAGCAAGTCCTTTGAATACTTTGTGGTCTATTCAGCCGCCGTGGTCAATACTAAAGATGCCCAACAGCGCTTCCTAGATTTCTTTAATCCAAAGGCAGACATCATCGCCCTCAAACGTAACATTGCCATTGCCCGCTCCGAAATTCAAGCCCGTGTTGAATGGCGCCAACGCGAAGAATCACGCCTGACCGATTTCTTTGCCGACTACCGCTAGTCCAGCGCCACCCATTGAACGTTACTCCTCGCATCTACACTTGCAACACATAGACGTACCTCACCGGCCGAATGTTGCGATAGCCAGATCTGAGCCGCTAATCGCATCTGTCTATACTTGGCAGGCGTAATCGAGGCCAAGCCATCACCATAGTGATCATTCGTGCGATAGCGAACTTCTACAAAGTAAACAGCCATATGTTTCTTGGCGATAATATCAATTTCGCACCATTTGGTGCGCCAATTTTGGGCAACGATTACGTAGCCAGACTGAATGAGTCGTTGAGCAACAAAAGTCTCTGCTCGGGAGCCACATTCTGTAGTCGTCATGACAAAATTAACTCAGGGATGATGCAAGGACTGCTTGTATTGGCCGGAAACTCTGTCTGTGCAGTGGCGTCAGACCGTGCAACTGTAGGGCATCTCTGTGTAATTTTGTACCGTAGCCAACATGCTTCTCGAATCCGTATGCTTGATATATCTCGGCTTGCTGTGCCATAAAGTCGTCACGAGCTACTTTTGCCAAGATACTGGCCGCCGACACTGCCGGCACCAGGCTATCGGCTTTAGGAATAATGATTGTCTTAGGATTACCTGGCAAGAAATTAACCGAGCCATCAATTACAATGTGGTCATATGCAATGGGCCCACATTTTTCGAGGGCTCGCTCGATGGCGAGGGTAGTAGCTGCAGTCAGGCCAAGCTCGTCAATTTCAGCCGGCTCGACCCAGCCAAGCTCGGCTACACGAGCGGTAGCTTTGATTTCTACAGCCAGCCTGCGGCGAACCACCGATGACAGTGCCTTTGAGTCGGCCAAGCCTGGTATATTATCGTTCAAGATAACCAGCCCTACTACAAGCGGGCCAGCCCAGCAACCTCGACCGACTTCGTCGACGCCAATTATTAGGTCTGTGTCGGAAAAAACAAACGTACTCGACTGCATAGCTCTTAGTATATAAGAACTATGTTATGTTTTTATTAAATAATTGCTACTAAAACTTAGGCTTTTTTAGCTTCAGCTGGCTTTGCTGCTTCGCTTGCTGCTACTGGCTCTTCAACTTGTGTGTCTTCTTTTGGCTCTTCTTTGGCAACAGGTGCGTCAGGAATAGTGTTGACAGTTTGACGGTCAAAGGCGACGTTAGCCAGTCGAGCCGATTTACCGGTACGAGCACGCATGTATGTAAGGTAATTACGGCGAACCTTACTTCGTTTAGTAACTTCTACTTTAACTACAAGCGGGCTGTGCAATAGGTAGGTCTTTTCTACACCTATACCGCTGGCAATACGACGAACGGCAATACTGCTGGTGTGACTGCCTTTTCGGTCTGTACGAATAACAAGTCCCTCGAAAACCTGGACACGCTCTTTGTTGCCTTCACGGATTTTCTGGTGAACTTTAACAGTATCGCCACTTTTTACATCGACGACTTGATGCTTCTTGTACTTTGCTTCGATAGCAGAAATTACTGACGACATATCATCCCTAGCCTAATACAGGCGTTATGTTTACTAAATTATCGTTGTGAGTAGTATAACATAACTAGCTTGAATTGAAAACACCTTACTTAAGGGGTTGATCTGGGCTGCTTTTAGCGCTTGCGGCAGGCTCAGGTGAGGACACAGGCTTGGCCGCTTGCGATTGCTCCTGAGCTAATTCAGCTTCAAGCCGTAGTCGCTCGGCCTCAAGTCGCTCAGGCTTATACGCCTCAGTTAAGTACGCCAGAACAAGCTCGCAATACTCTTTGACCATGATTGATTCCTCACCACCTTTTACATGGTGTCGATTGACGTAGGCACGTAGCGCCGCGAAAGCCAGTGGCATTGCCTCAAGTTCAAAGCCTGGAACTTCTAACTTCTTCTGTGTGCGACCTTGCTGATTATATTTAGTCGCCAAATAATTGCCTGCAAGTAGTGTCTTGTGCTCGCCATCCTGATATCTCCCTCCAATGAAAGCAAGCATTTGGTCAGGCAAAGACCCTCGCGGACCATCCGCTCGGGCCATATGAAGATATCCACGGATTGCGTGTTGGCCGATTTCTGCGTGACGGCTCAGTCGATCCTCATTAAATACACCATTCTCGCCTATATACGCTTCGTGTTGAGCAGAGACGCGCAACGGAAATTCAATTTGTCGACGCCTTGTTGTTATAGCATTAATAAAACGCTCTTGATCTGTTACAGCACGAGGAGTGTCTCGCTGACTCGCTTCCCTGCGACTTACGAGCCTTTTGCCTGTTGTTTTGCCAGCCCCTTTTTTTCGTTGAGGTTTTGGCGGTGCTTTTGAAGTCTTGTTAACAATTTGTCCACTACCTTGAGCTGTGCCTGCTTTTCTACCCTTTGGCACGTGTACTAATTTTTTTTCCTCAAAGCCAATCCGCCGCTCAAAATGCACACCGTGACTGGCATCCCAAGACTTTGTTCCTCTGGTGCCGCCGCGATTCTTAGGAGAGAGTGTGCCTTTGGCAACTGCAGCTCGTATCTCACTTGCATACGCATGAGAAATTGTTTTGTGCCTGATAGCAGCCAACGTAAAAAGATAAAACAACGTCTGGTCTTTTCTGATGTCATTGTCCGACAACTCCTCAAACGGGTGGACAGGGTGCGTCAGCATATTGAAGACACTCACTAAATCGGCAGTTGAATGGCTAAACTCAAGGGAGTTGTCTGCATAGTGCGCGCTCAAAAGAGCTGCCCGTGCCATGCCGCGGTGGAGCTTGCGTACACGAGCTTCTTCTCGCATATTTGACGAATCAACTTCTTGATCAGGCTGAACTGCCGACATAATAGGCTGCTGTAGCGTATGGAACAGAGCAATTTCCTCTGTGATGTCTTTGCTTGTAACAATTTCATAAACAGCCTGGTTGAGACCGGTAACGTACAGGGTTTCATCATTGGGGCGACCTTTGACATCAAGCAGCTTGAGCTGAGACATACCTTCTTGAAAGGCTATGATATTGTAGGACATTTGGAATGAGTCATATGGCGTCCAAATCTGCAGTCCTTCGATTGACTCACCTACCTGCTCGGCCATCATGAACTCACTTGTTCGTCACCGGCATCTTGTGAATCATGCCGTTTCTTCGTGTTTTGAACTGCTTCAATTTGTTCGTTAGGTATCGGTTCCCAATTATGCAGAACGCCATCTACGTAACGTGAACCAATGTGCTTTTGAGGATCAAACGCATCAACAGTAAAACTTCTCAGTGTTCGTGTGTGCATGGGCGAATTAGTCGCTGGGTCATCAATTATTGAACCCCTCTGTAAAACAACGCCCTTTTCCATTAACAAATCTACCAATTGTTTGTGCTGTGACTTGACAGCAGGATACAAGTAATTGGCTACGCGCGTGCGGTCTTTCTTCGCTACATTAAGAAGACTTCCAAACACCACCTGTGACAAGTTTTTAACAGTTATCGGGTACTCCTGACAGGCGGCAAAATACTCACCGATTCGCGGCAGTACAGCGCCTGCAGGTGTAGTCATTACATTTATGAGATCGGCAGGATCTAGCGTAGGCTTTTCTTCAAGCTGAAGATTATATTCTTCTAACGTCGTGCCGCTCACAACTTCGGGAGCTGCACTTCGGGCTAATTCTTTCAGTTTAAGCGATAACCACGTTGCCGGCATATCTAATGACAATCTACCTTCAAGCTCTTTAAGCTGTTCAAGCTGTTCTTCGGCTTTGTTGTGCAAGTGCTGTCCGCTACCGTCAACCGGAAGATGCATGTCGCATAGCTCATTGGCTTTTTGAACAATTCGCTCAGCTATTGATGGTGCATACTCACCAAGACGCAACGCGTGCTCCATGACAGCATTTCGTTGTGCCAGGATTTGATGGTATTGATTTTCGTCTGCCGGTACTTTCATGTCATGGATTTCCTGGCGGATTTTATCCAGACCTGCCGCCTGCATCAGATCATAAATCTCTTCTGCAAATGCGTCTCGTGCAGCTCTGTGCGCATCTAGGGCAGCTATTTTTGTCTGCTCGTCGCGTATATTAGCAATGACAGCCTCGTCTTCCTCGTGCCCTGCTATGTCCTCCAGCTTGATCTCGAGAGTTTTGAGACAAAACTGAGCAAGGGCAATAGACTGACCTCGCCTGTCCAAAGCCTGTTGTTCGCGAGATTGAGTATCGTTTTCATTTTTGGCAGCAGAAGAACCGCCTGTATTTTCCCAGGTGCATTCATGCATCTGGCCATCAATAGTAAGTCGCTCTTTTTTGATATCAGCTGCGTCTACTAAACAGTAGACTGTCTTGGCTGGTAAATGATCGATGCGGTGGCCCTGGTTATTAATTGGGTGAATCTTGCCGCGACGCAGCCCTACTTTCGTGGCCGCACCATGGCCTTCTAATTCCGTAAGTTTTCGACTCCCTATTTTACTCATAATTGAGTCGCTCATTAACCGAATTTCTGCTTGCACCGCCGGCCTATCGAAGTTAGCGCGCTCTGGATCGACCAGATCAATCAACTCACTCTCAAAGACTACCCGCTTGCTACGTTCACCAAAATCATGTTCCGTCCCAACAAGTCGCAAGAGTCTTTTTTCGGCACGCGAAAAGCTTGCACCGTCATATATACCAAGTCTGTCGTCCTTGTCTGGCTGTGCGGCTTGAGACGATCTTGTCATAGCCGTAACATCTCTTTTAATTATGTAAGAAGATGTTGCATCTGGCGCATGCATTCGCCCAAGAACTTTTAGAAAACGATTCATCTCTGCGGTAACTGCCTTAGCATTTTCGGCTTCAAGTGCAATCTCGGCTTTCTTACGTTCATGAGGCCCAGCAAGGACTTGCCTCAGTGAACCGATTTCCTCTGCGAGTAAACCTCTTTCAACCTGCTTGACGGCAACTGTAAAGCCGGTATACCTACCCATGAGTGTTGTTTCCTTGTGTGAAACGACACCAATTACATGAGTAAATGCGTCCGCCACTTCAGCGATTTTATGCTCCCTATTAGGGTTCTTTACGATAGGGTCTAGTTGTCGAGCCTCTCTATCATAATCAGCCACAAGAAAAGTGTCCGCAGCTCGTGTTAACTCGGTGTGCACCGGCTCATCGGGCAGCTCCTGGCCAATTTCGTGCACGCCATATCGAAGAATGTCGAAGCCTTTAATTGTGTCGCGAGCTTCTTCTAGAGCGTAGGCCTCAGCAAGAACCGGGTGGGATTTTAATTCTTTACGCATACATCAATTTCCGCTATTACTGAAGGGGCACAATCTCTTCGGATACCAATTCTGGCTTGCTTCCGTAGGTAAAGAGACCTTCTTTTAGTTCCTCAACTCGGCGAGCCAATGCCATTTGATGATTCAAAGCACCGCGTGCATCACGTTCAAATGGCTTATGACGCGGCTTATCACTTGTGCCAGCTAAGCGAAGCTTAATATCTTCTCGCAAGCGTTCAAGAGAGTAGACAGCCGACACTGCTTCGTGCTGTTTGTCCCTATTCTTGTCAAAACGATAGCGCCTTCGGAAGTTACTGCGTTTGGTCGGTCGCTTCTCGAATCGTAGTTCCTTAGGCACTTGCTTTAGAACTGCCTCATTTTCCTCGAACCACGTATCAATTGCAGCAATATTGCGCTCAAAGCGCTCTTTGACTTCGTCAACGGCTTCTTCTTCTCGCATACCAAGGATGTCAATCATGGCGTCACTTACAATAAATTGGAATACCCAACCGATTTTTGCCTTGCCAGGTGGCGGATTACGATCGGTAACATCAATCATGTAGTCCTTAAGGTATTTATTTTTAGCACCACCCCTTTGGACTCGCTCAGCCAATATGTCACAGGCCTGTTCGGCATGGAGGTTTAGCTTGCTCCAGGTAAGTCCGGTTCTCGTTTCGGCCCCCGTGTCCATTCGCTTCACAGCACCCTTCAAAGCCTTAGATGCTTTGTAGTTAATCGGCTTGCCATCTTGGGCAGTACCCAAAATTCGGACCTCAAGGTCACCGAAATCAGGCCGCTTGCTGCGGTCTTTTTTGCTGAAATGCATTAACTTCTTGTGAATACCAGCAATGTCTTGGAAACTGTAGACATTCAAAAACTGCAACATGTACGGCTTCTCTAGGTAGCGCTCTTGCCATAACGCCACAATCGTAAGCAGTACGTCTTCTTCAAGACCTAATTTTTCACCAGCTGCCTGCTTTTGTTTAGCGCGTTTATAGATATCATGCGCAGGCTCAAAGTCCCGGTCTTCATACACATGAATGTGCCGAGAAACATGGCCCTCTAATTCGAGTGGTGTGAGCTGCTCACTTAAATGTGCATACGGTCCGGGTTCATCCTTTTCAGCTTCTAATGAAGATTCTGCTGGGTCACCAGATTGACGTGGTGTTGTTTCGTCTTCTATGTCAAAGCCGCTGACACTTTCACGATATGCGAGGACCGCTTCAATGGTGTCGAAAGTAGCTGGCCACGGCAAGCTAACCGCTTCTACAACTTCAGATATCTCAGCATGAGCAGCTTCCGCCACTTCTGCAGCTTGTTTGACTACATCAAGCTTACCCTCAGCTTCAGCGATGAGACGAGCTTCAACAGCCTCGGCTTGCTTGCGGTTGGCAGCCGATCTTTGACTTACGACACTACGGCTCGCAGAGATGATAATCTTTTCAGCCTCAAAAGCCTCGCTCTCTGACTCCTCCTCTTGCTTTGCATGGCCAAGTGTATCTGACGTCGTATTAAAATGATCAAACAATACAGGGTACGGCACTTGACTGGCAAGTGTCTCCAACTGCGGCACTGTAGCGTCATGCCACGCTTCATAGGCTGACCGGTCTACCTGCTCTGGGCAACTATCAATCAACTGACGCATTTCGCCACCTATGGTGCGTAAGGTCTCAAAATCTAATGTTTCTGGATTATTCGTATCATTCATCTCTGGTCGCTCTTTCAAATTATTATATAACTTAGGTTACAAATTGGCAATTTACTTACCATTCTTTCTCTTTCTACCCATGACGGATCGCTCGGCTGCTCGCAGCATGTCAATATATGTTTCGACACTCCGTACAAGCCATTCGGTAGACTCTGGAGTTGTTTTATAAATTTTATACACATACCGATTAGCTCCTCCACGCATCTGGGGATCCACAAAACAGGCTGGCTGCCATTCGATAAGGTTCTCAAATTCGGATAGAAGGTTTTCAATGACTTTTGGAGTAGCCTCTGGGTACTTTGTGCCAAGATATGTAGCATATCCTTTTGCCGACCACCACACATCACCTGTTGCAGGATCTTTTAATGCTCGTTCTGGATTACCCCGTGGCATTGCATCGAGATACTTTTCACCTACTTGGGCGTTATAGGTCGGTCGAATCGTGTAACTATCGTGTCCGTAAATAACATCAGGCTCTTTGCCCCGCATGGTCCACAGCTTATTCAATATTTCTTCACTGACGCCAACGTACCCTCGACTTACGTTTTGCGCCGAAGCATAGTGTAATGCAGTAGCTTCTTCGCGCTCACGTCGAGCCGACAGACCGCTACCCATAATTGGTGGGTAATTCTTGAATGTACCAAGACCCGCCGTATAATCTGCTCTGACCTCATCGGCTAATGGCACTACTTTTCTGAGCGCTTCTATGACCTTTTCGGTAAATTCACGCTGCTCGTCAGTAAGTTCGCCAACGACATCACCTGTTTCCATATGTTGACCCCCGAGCACATCTGACACGTGGATTGGCGGGTTGAGTTCATCGTATTCATCAATAATATCAATAGCAAAAGCCACGTCGCCGTTTCTTCGAAGGATACGTCCGAGACGCTGTGGACCAATGATATTTGAACGAGTAGGCGATAGGTTAATAAGGCCCTTTGTTCGATCAGAGTCATAGCCCTCACCGAGCAGACGGGTGTATGTCAGGGCATCAATTTCACCAGCTTCATAGGCTGCTAAAACTTGCTTCTGGTTAGGCGAATTGGAGTAAACAGCACGGGCCTCAATGTCGAAACCGAACATTTGGTCAGCCATCACACGAGCATGCAGTGCCTCACCGCCAGGCAAACACGGCATGATAACGCCAATACCATGATCAATAAGTACTCGAGCCGCCTTGATTGCGACCAAGTTTCGACGATTGTCGCGAGCCAAAAAGCTTAGGCGTTCATCGCGATATTCACCGCTACTGTCGTACAAATCAGCCCCTTTAATTTTGGCATCACTCTTGAGACCAATCACAACCACCGGTGCCAAAATGCCAGCTTCAATAGCCTGACGAGTGTTTCGCTTACTAATCACGTATGGAAATGTGTTCTGGAGTCTTTTGGCTTCATTAGCATCTGGCGTCGCTGTCCAGGCAATCTTGGGCAAGCCTTCTGGAATGTCATTGGCAAGTATTTCTTCTGTGCCCTCGCCCATCAGGTGATGTCCTTCGTCAAACATAAATAGATCGAATTGACTTATAACACTTCGGCCAAGCGAGACTCTGTTTGGCGCGCCGAACTTACTTTTTATAGCATTAAGCTGTCCGAATATATCCTTGTTATTGTTCGGACCATATTCCTTCACATAGAAATCTATGGTTTTCTGGAGAAGTTCAGCTTCTTCTTGATTTGTAAGATTTCGTGTAAGTTCCGTAGCCGCCATGATTTTAAGCGAATTATAAGTTGTCACCACTGCGTCGTAACTGAGTGTATTATCTTTCTCGCCGGCTTTACTATTACTAAAGTACGAGCCGACTGAGAGTTCTGGCGCAAATCTGGTAAAACCCTTTTCCTCGTTGGGGTCGTTGTTCTTGCCAATAATTTGATCGACGAGATTGCGTCGGGATGTAGCAATTGCGATGTTTGGTTTACGTCCAACAATCTGTTCTAGGTTCTGAAATGCCTTGACCACATGCACCATCAAGACCGATTTACCGGCTCCAGTAGCCTCTTGAACATAGCCACGCTCTGCACCGTCAATAAAGAATTGTTTCAATTCTAATAATCGAGTTATCTGGTCAGGACGTAAAACTTCCTGAGTTTCTGGTTTTTCAACATGAATATCAAGAGCCTCAGCATAGGCCCCATAAGGAATGGGCTCCTGCTCATTTCGCAGTATATGCCCTCGGTTTGATTCAAGGGCTTCCGGAGAGGATGATGATAGAGATGAATTCACCAATATATTTTAAAAGAAATACCAGTTCTGGTCAAGTTCATAACACCGGTAGCATGAGCGGTATCTAGCCAACTACGCGGTAGATCTCGTCGATAGTCGTCTCGCCGGCAAAGACTTTCATGAGGCCGTCTTGCAGCATGGTGAGCATGCCGTCTTCGACGGCCTTCTTTTCGAGCATTTCGGTCGTGACTTGACCTGGAGGCAAATGCAATAGCTCTTGAATGCCTGGTGTCATCTGGAATTGCTCTCTAATTGCGAGTTGGCCTTTGTAGCCAAAGGGATTCTCATCGGAGCTGCCCGGCTTATACAAAGTGACGTCATCAAGATTTGGTCGCTCAACACCTGGTGGCAATCCATCGATAACGAGTTGCAGCTGAGCTTTTAGGGCTTCGTCGGGTTTGTAGGCCTGTTTAGTCTTGTCATCGAGCCGTCGCACTAAGCGCTGGGCCATAACCAGATGGATTGCGCTCGAAAAGAGTGGATTAATACCGATAGCATCAAGCATACGAGTCAGAGCCGCTGAGGCCGATGAGGCGTGGAACGTCGAGAGTACCAAGTGCCCAGTTAGAGCGGCTTGGAGGGCCGTCCGTGCTGTATCTTGATCACGAATTTCGCCTACCATAATTACGTCGGGGTCAAGACGCAAGACAGCTCGAAGTTTTTCGGCGAAGCCAAGTTGATTGTGATCGCCCTCAACCGGAATTTGGACTACCCCGGGCATGAAATACTCAACCGGATCTTCGAGCGTAATGATCTTTCGCTCCGACGTATTGAGCGTGTTAATTATGGAGTACAGGGTGGTTGTTTTACCAGAGCCAGTTGGACCAACGATCAGCACAAGGCCCGATGGATGTTTAATAACATCATCTACCGCCGCCCGTTCCTTTTCATTCAAACCAAGATTATCAAGCTTCAAGTATTCGAGTTTGAAATTGAATAGTCGCATAACCACGTCAATGCCGTACACCGTCGGCACGGTTTCAACACGGAGGTTTACATTAACCTCCTCGCCTGTGGCTAGCTTGTAGGTCTTGTTGATATGACCAGTTTGAGCTTCAGGACTACCGGTACTCACATTGGCTGCAATCGCGACACTTGATAATACTTGTCGATATTTGTCGTGACTAAGATTAGCTACTGGATGCAGCACGCCGTCCACGCGAATACGAACGCGAATTGCTTCACGTTGACACTCCAAGTGAATGTCAGAACCCTTGAGTTGATACGTCTGCTTAACAAGATAGCCGAGGATATCGTCCGCCAATACCTGATTCAAAGTATTTGTTACTCGTTGAAACAGCTCGGCATTATCATCACTACTAAAGCTTACGTCGTCATATACCACTTGTTTTGGCGGATCATAGAGCTTCATGTAGTCAGAAAAGCCAGTATCAGAAATTAGGGCGAAGTTAATACGATGATCTTGAAAGCGATTGCGCAAGGTTTGCATAGTCTGCTGCGAGGTTGTGTTTGTGACACCAAAGCTAATATTATGTGCATCGCTCAGCAGTGGTACAAGACGTAACTGCTTGAGCTCATCAACCGGCAATATATCTTTAAAAAGCGGCTTTTCACCTGGCAACGAGGTGTCAAAGTAGGCCATGCCCAGAATTCTGGAGCGACGTTCAGTAGACTGCTCTTCAGTGCGACGTGCATCTTGACTCATTACTTCTATTTAAGCATAAGAAGGTCGAAAGGAGTAGCTTCGATTTGATTGCGACCTGCCCTGGGTTATACTGCGTCACATGTCAAAACAACTCATCCTGATTGCCCATAATATCCGTAGTGTGCACAATATCGGTTCCCTGTTGCGTACGGCTGAGGGCCTTGGCGTCACTAAACTCATCTTTAGTGGCTACACTCCTTACCCACGGACGCCGACAGACGATCGCTTACCTCATATAGCAAATAAACTGGAGGTGCAGATCCATAAAACTGCTCTTGGTGCTGAAAAGCTTGTTGCCTGGGAACACGCTGACAGTATTGAGTCGGCCCTGAAAGCCCTTCGAGACGATGGGTTTGTGATTGCCGGGCTGGAACAAACACCCACCAGCGTACCTTTGAACGACTATGTCCCGCCAGATAAGCTGGCAGTTATTCTTGGCAGTGAAGCAGAAGGCATGGATCGAGAGCTGTTAGAGGACATGGATGTAACTCTAGAAATTCCGATGTTTGGAAAAAAGGAATCATTTAATGTTGTAGAGGCTGCCACAATGGTGATGTATCACTGGCGTTTTTCGGTCAATAATACGTAAACTTTAACTCCGTCATGATATAGTTAATAAGGAATTAATAAAATCAAAAATGCCAGTCAAAACTTCCAATAAACGAACACACCATGTCGCTCACCCAAAAGAGCGTCGTTCTAAGAAATTCCTCAAGGTGTACGCACCATACATTCCGCTACTGACCATACTGGTAACTGGTCTCGGTCTCTTTGCGCACATCCAGTCTACCTCGTCAAACGGTGTTGTTAAGGGATATTCTGCGAATACTCATGAAAGCGGCTTGCTAGAGTCAACTAATAACGCCCGCAAAACCGCTGGCGTCACTCCACTGGCATATAACTCTGCTCTCGACCGTGCCGCTCAGGCGAAGGCTGAAGACATGAAGTCCAAGAACTACTGGTCACACGTAGCTCCAGACGGCACCGAACCATGGATTTTCATTCAAACCGCCAATTACACCTATAGCAAGGCAGCTGAAAACCTGGCCTTCGGTTTTGCTTCAAGCGATACAGTCATCAATGGCTGGCTCAATAGCCCAGAACACCGGGCAACGCTACTTGATAACGAACTGAGTGAGGTTGGCTTTGGTGTCGTCAATGTGCCGGATTACCTCGGCAAGGGACCAGAAACTGTTGTAGTCGCTCTCTACGCCCGTCCATCAGACGGCGTGCAATCTGCCCAAACTGCAGCCGTACAGGCTAATAGTTCAAAAAATCTTACAGCAGCTCAATCGTTCAGTTCCGGTAAAGCCCCGTGGAGCACTTTTGCGATCGGTTTGCTGAGCGGCTTCTTGGTCGCCTACCTACTGATCAAACACGCCCGTGGCGTCAAAAGGGCTATTAAGCGAGGCGAACGCTTTGTAATTACGCATCCGCTACTAGACATAACAATAGTTGCACTCTTGGCTCTGGCTGCACTCGCGACCCAGACCGTTGGCTCAATCTACTGATACTTAACCGCTGGCTTGCCAAACACTTCGGCTAAATCTGCTAGCAAGTCTTGGCTCGGATCAACATATTGCGGCAATTTGATGATTTTCTTTTCTTTGTTATTGCCAACCACCAAAACCACAGGTGTCAGGCCAGTTCGCTTATCAAGTAACGTCTTAAGGGTCATGAGCTTGTCATCTTCTGAGGTGCTCTCGAGTCGAATATAGATCCGTTTCTCGATTTCTTTGGTAATAGCTTCACTCGCAGCCGATTTGGCCAAGGTAATTTTGGCTTTGCCAGCCTTGGGTATTTTTGGCTTTTTACCGGATACCTGATAGGCAGCAGCTTGCTCAGGTGTAACCTCGCGAGCATCATCTACCATAATCTTGATTTCGCCGCCACTGTTACCGTCACGATCTTTGGTTGAAATTTTACCAGAGACCACGACGACAGTATCCCGCTCCCAAATACCAACCGTCTGCTGATAGGCGTTCGGGAAAAGGATGAGCTCGACTTCACCTTTAAGGTCAGCTATCTTTATGAAAGCCATCTTTTGGCCATTTTTGGTCATAATTTCACGCGACTCAGCAACTGAGCCACCGACTTTGACAGACTTACCGTCCATCGCTTGCGTTATATCTATAATCGGCACACACTGCTCGGACAAGTAGGTTTCGTAGTCGTTCAGGGGATGATTGCTCAGATAGATACCAAGCAATTCACGCTCCCACAACAAGTACTGACGCGGTGCATACGTCTCGCCAGCATTATCGAGTGCCAATCGTGGCGCCAGGCCAGTTTCTTCAATGACACCGCCAAATAGATCGGTTTGACCGCTCGCCATATCCTTCTGGATGCGGTTGGAATATGCCAGTAAGGTGTCGACATTATTGAGCAGCTTGCCGCGGTCTTCGAAGCTATCAAAGGCCCCGGCTTTTATGAGGCTTTCCATAGCTTTTCTGTTAACAATTCGTGGGTTTGTCTTTTTCAAAAAGTCTTCGAGATCGGCAAAGCCATTGTCGACCTCACGCGCTCGCAAAATCTCTTCCACAGCGCCCGTGCCAACATTCTTAATAGCATTCATGCCGAAACGTATCTGATCTTTTTGGTCTGTATGTATAACTGCAAACTCTATAAACGACTCTTGAATATCTGGCGGTAACACTTCTATACCCATGTGTTTACACTCGGCTATTTCGATAGCTAGCCTATCTGTATCGTCATAGTCACTGGTCATGAGAGCCGCCATAAAGGCCGCCGGGTAATGAGCCTTTAGATATGCCGTCCAGTACGAGATGAGCCCGTAGCAGGCCGAGTGTGACTTGTTAAAGCAGTAATCGGCAAAGCCCATCAGCTTCTTCCAGAAATTTTCAATAAGTTTGCGGTCGATGCCATTCTCAACAGCACCTTCGATGAAACGCTTTTCCATTTTCATCATCATGTCGCGCTTCTTCTTACCTATAGCCTTGCGCAAGGTATCGGCTTCACCGCCGGTGAAACCACAGACGTCTCGAGATATCTGCATGAACTGCTCTTGGTAAACCAGCACTCCATAGGTGTCCTTTAAAGATGCCTCCATCAGTGGGTGGTCATATGTGACTGCTTCCAAACCATTTTTTCGCTGAATAAAACTATCAGTTAGTCCCGCGCTTAAAGGTCCCGGCCGATATAGCGCACCCATGGCGACAATGTCACCAAATTCGGTTGGCTTCAGTTCGCGGAGATACCGTTTCATGCCAGATGATTCAAATTGGAAAACACCCGTGGTGTCACCCCGCTGCAGCAGCTCGTACGTTTTCTCATCATCAAGCGGCAAGGAGTTAATATCAACATCAACATCATAAACTCGTTTCACGATACGCAGAGTATTCTTGACGATTGTTAAGTTAGACAGACCCAAAAAGTCCATCTTGAGCAAGCCAAGATCTTCGATTGGACCCATTGAATACTGCGTCGATACAACACCCTTTTGCGCCATTTCAAGCGGGGTAAAGTTCACGATGTCATCAGGAGCAATCACAACACCAGCAGCATGGACGCCATGGCTCCGAATAGTGCCTTCTAAGCGAATTGCGAGATCAAAGACTCGTTTAGCATTTTCGTTAGTCTCGTATTCACGTTTGAGGTCAGGGTCTTTCTTAATTGAGACCTCAAGCGGTATATGCCGACCTTGGACTGGCGGCGGAATCATTTTGGCAAGTCTGTCGGACTCGGCATAGGGTACTTGAAGCACTCGAGCCACGTCACGAACCGCGTTGCGGGCAGCCATGCGACCAAAGGTTACAATATTGGCTACCCGTTCAGAGCCGTACTTCTCAACACAGTACTGAATAACTTCATCTCGTCGTGTATCCTGGATATCAATATCGACGTCGGGCATGCTAATGCGATCTGGATTCAAGAAACGCTCAAACAACAAATCGTACATCAGCGGGTCAAGCTCGGTAATTTTCATAGCGTAGGCAATAATTGAACCGGCTGCACTTCCTCGACCTGGACCAAATACAATCCCTTGGTCTTTACCCCAGTTAATAAAGTCAGCTACGATCAAAAAGTAGCCATTAAAGCCCATGCTTTCAATAACACCAAGTTCGTATTTGGCGCGAGCGGCAACATCGTCAGGTAGTGTTTTTTTAGCCTCAGCAACACTTAATTCATTCGCCTCTTCCGCGCCGCCATAGCGCCACGCCAAACCACGATATGTCAATTTCTCGAGGTAACTGCGCTCAGTTTCACCTTTTGGCACCGGGAACTTTGGAATCAGGATGTTACCAAGCGACAGCTCAACTTCGCAACGATCAGCGATCGCTCGAGTATTACTGATGCCTTCCGGTAGCTCATCGCCCCAGCGATCAATGATTTCTTGAGGCTCAGCTACGTGAAGTTCAAAATCCTTCAGACTCATGCGCTTTTCATCGGATAAGAATGAGCCCGTTTGTACGCACAATAAAATTTCATGCGCTTCTTGGTCCTCGTGCTTCAAGTAGTGAGCATCCCCGGTGACAACAGTTGGGATATCAAGCTTTTTAGCAATTTGAATAGCTTCTTTATTGACAGCAACTTGTTCGTGCCACGAACTTGGGTGATTGGGGTGACCGTGATCTTGAATTTCAATATAGTAACGATCGCCAAAGACCGACTTATACCATTCGGCTGTCTTGGTAGCTTGTTCGGTCTGGCCTTGGCGTAGGGAATCACCAAATTCACCGCTAATGCAGCCGGACAAGACAATCAAACCTTCATTATATTTCTCCAGGAGTTCACGATCTATACGCGGCTTATAGTAAAAACCGTCAAGATTGGCGATGGTAGATAGCTTCATCAGGTTTTTATAACCTGTGTTGTTCATAGCCAAGATGATCAAGTGATAGTACTGTTTGTCCTTGCTCGGATCTTTATCGGTATGCTTTCGGCTGGCGACATAGGCTTCCATGCCAATGATGGGCTTAACACCGTTACTGGTTGCTGCTGTATAGAACTCAACCGCACCAGACAGCGTGCCATGGTCGGTAACTGCAACAGCCTCCATGCCTGTTGATTTCACGAAATCTATCAAGGCTGGAATCTTGGTGAGACCGTCGAGCAAGCTATACTGGGTATGATTGTGCAGGTGCACAAAGTCTTTGCCAGAAAGTGTGGCAGCATTTTTGCTCACAACGTTGTTTTACCCTCTCTATTTCGACGTAGATCGATTACTTAGACACAAACGCTTTACATATATTATACGCCACGTTGCAAGCTACAAACGTTGTAGATTCTGTTATTTCTTTAAGTATTTAGAAAGATTTGTCTTGGCTAGTTTGATCTCTTCAAGGGCGGCTTGAAGATTAGGATCATCTGCATCGCCGTTGTGCAGCGCGCTTAGAATTTCGCGTGACTTCTCTTTGGCTACTTTGCCCTTGGCCGTAGCTTCTTTTAACTCGGTGCTTGCCTTAGCGCGTGTCTGTTTGGTTCTCTCGTCAGCTGTTTTAATTAAGCCAGATAATTCACTATGGAGTTTTTTGAGTTGGCGTTCGCTATCAACTCGAGCTTTGCTCGCGTTTTTGGCAATATCTTTACGGGTTTCTTTGCCACTCTTTGGAGCAGTCAAGATACCAGCTAAATAGCCAGCACCAGCAGCCAATAGGGTGCCGAGGGCAAATATTTTTGCAGCGCTCTTTTTCATTTCTTCTTCACCTTCTTTTGTAATGTATCTGTTACATTAGATATAAGTTTCAGGATAGCTACAGGGGTAGCTGTTTTCTCAAAGAAGGCACTGATATGTTCAGCCCTGTCAGCCACTTGTTCAGCTTGCGCCACAATGTGTTTAACATGATTGACAATTTGAATGAGTTTAGCAGTCAAGACAATCGACAAGACTAGGAATATAGCCAAAAAGATCGATAGGATGATGACAAGTACTGCAAACCATGTTGAATCTGTATCCATGATGGTATTGTATCCTATCTTCGCTGACTTCGTAAATGCCTGAGCGTATGCTGGCTACGCGCTAAGCTTGGACTTCAGGAGACCCTGCACCATACCAGGGTTGGCTTTGCCTTTTGACGCCTTCATAACTTGCCCGACGAGGAAACCGATGGCCTTCATTTCGCCATTCCGAACATCGTCGGCTGCTTTTGGATTGGCAGCAATAACCTCGTCGACAATGGCCTTGAGGGCGCCCTCATCAGAGACCTGTAAAACATCCAGCTCTTTTGCAATCTTTTCGGCATCACCGCCATCCTTAATAAGATGCGCCAGAACAGCTTTAGCGCCAGTTGAACTAACCTGAGAATCAGCTGTTAGTTTACTGAGTGTCATAAGAGAATCAAGCTCGAGTATGACATTGTCCCATGATAGCTTTTCGTCATTAGCAACCGCAGCCTGTACCTCACCGGCCAACCATAACGCGATCCGACGGACATCATCCTTACCTACGCCCTTTTCGCCAGCCTGCAGTACGAGACGAGCCGCCGGTAGCGCCTCGACAATTGTTTCGATCGCTGAGTCATCAAGCTTGAGATCGTGCAAATGTTGCCGGACATCATCTGGCATAGGAGGCATAGCCGCCTGAGCCGTATCGATAGCAGACTGCTCAAGTACAACCGGCGGAATGTCAGGATCCGGGAAATAACGGTAGTCATGGGCATCTTCTTTGGTTCGCTGGGTAAAGGTCTTCTGTTTGGCATCGTCCCAACCGCGAGTTTCTTGAGTAATAGTGCCGCCCTTTTCGAGTACTTCAGTTTGTCGAGCAATTTCGTATTCGACAACTTTTTCAACCGCACGGAAGCTGTTGATGTTTTTGGTTTCGGTCCGAGTACCAAATACTTTTGGATCTTTGCTAACACTGACGTTAACATCAAAGCGCATGTTGCCGTAGTATAAGTCGGCATCGCTGACGTCGGCGTAGCGCATCCGTAGATACAGTTCGTGAGCGTAGGCTTTGGCTTCAGCCGGCGAATGGATATCCGGTTCGCTGACAATCTCTAGCAGCGGCGTGCCAGCTCGGTTCAGATCAACCAAGCTGTAGTCTTTACCATTGGGGTGCGTACTTTTGCCGGCATCTTCTTCTAGGTGAGCCCGTGTGATGCCAATGCGCTTTTCTTTCCCGTCAACTACTATGTCAATGAAACCACCTTCGATAATCGGGTGCTTAAACTGCGAAATCTGATAACCCTTTGGTAGGTCAGGATAAAAATAATGTTTACGGTCAAAGGTGCTAAAGGTGCTCGGCTTAGTGTTAAGCGCAAACGCTGCTTGCATAGCTAAATCGATGGCGGCTTTATTTAAAACTGGCAGCGCACCTGGCATGCCTAAGCAAATATGACTAACCAAAGTATTTGGCGGCGCCTCACGAGCATCATTGGTTACTGCTGCAAACAACTTGGTTTGTGTCTTTAGCTGAACGTGGCACTCAATGCCAATCGTCGGTGTATATGAACCCATTACTTGAGAGCTCCTAAATCTTTAAGGGCCTGACGGAATCCAACAAGTGCCTTCTGGACATCATACTTACGCAACGAAAGTTCTGGATTAGCATCAATTTTGTTACGAAGCTTATGGCCAAACCAGACTGCATCATTGTCGCTGAAGTCCTTTTGAGCTTCAACTAATCGCTCGCCGATAGATTTCCCTTTGTAGCGTTTTTTGCGCAAAGCTTCATCGAGAAGATTATCGGCGTCTACAATTGCCTGACCCCATTGATCACGGTTGGCACAACGAGTCTGTAGCTGTCGCCACTGCTTCAAATACTTATCCTGCTTGATGCGCTTGGGGAATTTCCAAACTATCAACACCAACAAAATGAGACCGACAAATGACCCAAAACCAATTGCTACATAGGCTTCAAAGCTCATACCAAAATTCATGCCATAACTCCTTCGAGTGCGTGTGCTGCTGCTAGCAGCTCTCTGTCTTTATGCTGATCGGCCATCATCTGCAAGCCAACCGGTAAACCATTACTCATGCCGACCGGAATACTAATGGCCGGAATACCCACCAAGTTTACACCAACTGTCATAATATCTGTCAGATACATCGCGAGCGGATCGCTTGTATTCTCGCCGAGTTTAAAGGCGGTTGTCGGTGAGGTTGGCCCAAGCAGGATATCAAATGATTGGAAAGCTTGTTGAAATTCTTTGATGATCTTAGTTCTAACTAACTGTGCCTTTTGGTAGTAGGCGTCGTAGTAACCACTGCTCAGTACGTAGGTACCGATCATTATGCGTCGCTTAGCTTCATCACCAAAGCCGGTAGAGCGGCTCGTGTTATAACTGCTATCGAGATCTTTTGATGGGTTGGAGAAACCGTAGCGCTGGCCATCATAGCGACTCAAGTTACTACTAACTTCGGCTGGACAAATCACATAATAACAAGCCAGAGCCAACGTCAGTGACGGTAAACTAACTTCTTCAACGGTGGCACCATGGGCTTTATAGGTATCGATCGCTGCTTCAATCTGTTTTTTGACATCCGGATCAACGTCATCGGCCATATGCTCTTTAATAACACCAACTTTTAGATCCTTCATAGGTTTGTCCGTCAGGTCGGTATAGGCCGTGTCGGAGCGATCAATAGTCGTTCCGTCTAAAACGTCTTTGCCAGCCATACACTCTAGTACTAATGCTGCATCAGCGACCGAGCGAGCAAGCGGACCAATCACATCCGTGCTGCTGGCCATGGCAATGACACCACTACGTGATACCAGGCCATACGTTGGTTTATAGCCAACTACACCTGACAAGCTCGCCGGTTGGCGTATTGAACCGCCGGTATCTGTTCCGAGCGCAAAAGGCGCTAGATGTAGCGCCACGGCGGCTGCCGAACCACCAGAACTGCCGCCCGGTACTCGTTCCACATCGTGCGGGTTGCGAGTGGTCATAAAGTCACTGTTTTCGGTACTGCTGCCATGCGCAAAGGCATCAAGGTTGGCCTTGGCCACACAAATGGCGCCCTCGGCCTCAAGTCGATCAATCGCGGTTGACTGATAGGGAGCCTCGAAACCTTTCAGGATATTGCTGGCGGCAGTCGTGTCGGCGCCAAAGACCAAGAAATTGTCTTTGGCGATAAATGGTATACCAGCCAAGCGACCAACGTCTTCGCCTTTAGCAATCCGTTCCTCGATTTCTTTAGCCCGTTGTAGCGCCCGCTCCTCAGTCGTCGCGATAATGGCCTTGAACTCATCCTTGGCTTTGATCGCTGCTAGAGACTGCTCCACCAGGTCTGTCGGTGTTACAGCACCGCTTTTCACGTCTTGAACTAGTTCGGCAAGTGGCTTCCAATTACTCATGACACTATCCGATCATACGGTTTACTTTAATGTAGTCGCCTTCGCGCTGTGGCACATTCTTAAGCAACTCGGCATGCGAGGCTTGGGGCTTGACTTCGTCCGGTCGAGTTACGTTAGTCAGACCAGTTACTTGATTGGTTGGTTCAAGACCGGAGACGTCAACCGCTTGTAACTGCTCAACGTAGTCAACAATTTCTTCGAGCTCAATTCTAAACTTTTCAACTTGATCTTCAGTCAGAGTAAGCTTACATAACTGGGCAAGCTTAAGAATGTCTTCTTTGGTAAGTTTCGCCATATAGAGGCTAGTATAGCGAAAAATCATGGTCTCCACCAGTTTCTGGGCAGTTAGAGTGTCCAAAAAAAGTACTTTACTTTTATGCTTAAGCGGACTATATTCAGCTTAAATAGTTATATGTGCGTTTTAGTCGGCTCACCAGGACTAAGACATCAGAAAGTCACACGTGCCACAGACTAGCCGCCACTACCAAGCAATACCATCTCCTCAACTAGAGGTAGTTTCGAATACACCCTTTGCAGACCTCCGATCAAATGGAGGTCTTTTTCTACCTACTGAAGGTAGCATCAATGACCTGAATATACCCTTCACTACGTACCCAGGCAGCGATCGCATTGCTGGAGCCAACGTCAACTTCACCATGTATGTACCTGATGAAATACTGCACCGCAACCCGGCACTCTTTACCCTCGGCTACTTTGCGCCAGAATGTGCCTACAGTGATATAGCCGAAGTTTTTGCTCGAAATGGGTGGGTAGCGTTTACGCACGCACCGGCGAGCCCGCAACAACTCCTGGCTCGCTTCAATCGATCACATTTTGGCAAACCGAGCCGACTATCAAGCCAGGCACTGTGGGCAGTCATGCGCGGTGGCGTCCGTCTCGCCCATGAACTTGGAGTAGATATTGATGAAGAATTTGATATATCAGGTCATTCACGAGGCGGCCAAACTGCTACCAACGTCGCCCTACATCGTCCCGACAGTGTACGAAGCGTCATCCTGAACGAACCGGCCGGCATGTATGACCACAACACCCGTGAATTAAGTGCGAATATCAAGCCATTTATAAAAAAGGAAATGGGCGATCTCCCACTCAGCATGGTGCTCCGTGGAGCACGACATATGTTGAGCGACATCCCTCGCATCGCGTTCGAAGGCATAGACGTCAGTAATTGCACGATTCGAGAAAGAGTTCAGCAGTTAGGCGAGCTTGGTATACGAACAGCTGCTATTCTGGGCCCCGATGATACCTTGATATCAACAAAGAAAATTATTGAGCTAGACCAAATTACGCACCTCGAAGCGTTTTATGAAGGCCCCGAGGGAGAGGTTGACCACACCTGGCCCCAAACGAACCCAGTTGAAGCTGGTTTTGCCCAAATGCAGCTACTCGAACTCCTACACCAAGATGTTTCAAAAGATGAGCCACAACAATTGGCAGTTGTCGCTTAGCCACAGTTACATCTTTTGCTTAATTTCCTCAATGACATCACGTAAGTCGGCAGCCTTTTCGAATTGTAGATTTTTGGCAGCCATATCCATTTGAGACGTCAGGTCTCGGATGAGATGCTTGTATTCATCTTTTGGAATTTTCTTGAGATCGAGCTTTGGTTTTTCACTATCTGGCAGGTCCTTGCGCATGCCTTTGTCGATATTTTTGGCGATACCGGCAGGAGTAATACCGTGTTTTTTGTTGTAGTCCTGTTGGATTGTGCGACGACGGTCAGTTTCGTCAATTGTTCGCTGCATACTGCCAGTAACTTTATCGGCGTACATAATGACATGGCCTTCGACATGGCGAGCCGCTCGTCCTACTGTCTGGATCAAGGCTTGTTCACTACGTAAGAAGCCTTCTTTGTCGGCATCGAGAATTGCCACCAGGCTTACCTCTGGTAAATCAAGACCTTCACGCAGGAGATTAATCCCCACTACCACGTCGTAGATACCCAGTCGCAGATCGCGCAGGATGTCGGTTCGCTCGAGTGTATCAACCTCGCTGTGCAAATATGTCACCTTAATCTTAATTTCTTTTAAGTATTCAGTTAAATCTTCGGCCATACGCTTGGTAAGCGTCGTTACCAGCACGCGCTGGCCTTTTTTGGTAGTTGCCCTGATTTCAGCAATCAAGTCATCTACCTGCCCGCCAACTGGCCTAATTTCAATAGGCGGGTCAATGAGCCCCGTAGGACGAATAACCTGCTGAACGGGCTCTGGGCTACGACTCAGCTCATATTCAGCCGGTGTCGCGCTGACATATATCGTCTGATTAATATGACGTTCAAATTCTTGAAATGTTAATGGTCGATTATCCAGTGCACTCGGCAGACGAAACCCATGCTCTACCAACACCTCTTTGCGTGCTCGATCACCGTTATACATGCCGCGTATCTGCGGTACTGTCATGTGACTTTCGTCGATCATCAGTAGGTAATCATCGGGGAAATAATCCATGAGCGTGGCTGGCTGTTCGCCAGGAGCTCGATTTGTCAGATAGCGACTATAGTTTTCGATACCTTTCACGAAGCCGGTTTCTTCCATCATTTCTAGGTCAAATCTGGTACGCTGCTCGAGTCGTTGCGCTTCGAGGAGTTGGCCGTTGGCTTTAAATAAACGTAGCCGACCATCAAGTTCATCTCGAATTTTACCCAATGCTGCTTTAAGTTTTTGCTGTGGCGTAACGTAGTGACTGCCTGGATAAACTTTGAGGCTCTCGAGAGACTTGATAACTTCGCCAGTCAAAGGATCTATTTTAGTGATGCGATCAATCTCGTCGCCAAAGAATTCGATTCGGTAGGCATATTCTTCACTAGCTGGAAAAACATCGACAACATCACCGCGCACTCGAAATGTACCGCGATGAAAATCTATATCGTTGCGCTGATACTGAATGTCGGTCAAATGTCGCAATAACTTGTCGCGACGGCGAGTTTCGCCCACTTCAACTTTGACTGACATACCATCGTAATCCTCGACGGAACCAATGCCATAAATACAGCTGACACTGGCGACAATCAAAACATCACGTCGACTTAACAGAGAAGATGTGGCAGCGTGACGTAATCGCTCAATCTCTTCATTAATTTGGCTGTCTTTCTCAATGTAGGTGTCCGAACGAGCAATGTAGGCTTCTGGCTGATAATAGTCAAAGTAACTTACGAAGTAATGAACAGCGTTGTCAGGAAAAAATTGTTTAAATTCAGTATAAAGCTGCGCCGCCAATGTTTTGTTGTGAGCCATGACAAGAGTAGGTTTTTGGACATTCTGGACAACATTAGCCATCGTAAATGTCTTACCTGATCCAGTTACGCCAAGAAGTGTTTGCTCTTTGACGCCATCATTTAGACCTGCGGTAAGGGTCTTAATAGCGGTTGGCTGATCTCCAGTTGGCTTATAGTCAGATTTTAAGCGGAATTTACTCACCATACTATTGTAGCAGCCGTGCACGCAGAGTTGGCTAGTCGTAGAGCGAGAGGTAGCCTTTGTACTTGGTATTGAGTAGTCCGGTCAGCTGCTGCAGCAGATCCTTTGGGTCATCACTAAAGACTACAAAATCGCCGTATGTGCCACCAGCTGCATGCAATAAATCCATAATTTCGTTGCTTACGCCACCTGCTCCTTGCAAAATTCCAATTGGCGTACCAGTTTCTACGGCAATCGTGAATTCGTGTAGCGTCCCCATGCGACCACCAACACTAATAACAGCATCGCAGGAGTTAATGAGTAAGGCATCTCGGCCTACATAATGAAGTCCGGAGTACAAGATGACGTCATACGCTTTGGTAGGCAATCGATATTTACGGACGTGCTCAATTTTACTAGTAGCAGGACTAACACCTAAACTACAGCCTCCGCCAGCGTGTTTATAACCTTCGGCTGCCATGTTGGGCAGACCCACGGTTGCTCCGGTGATTAATGAGTGACCGGCTTCAGCAATTGCTTCGCCGGCCGACCAGGCTAACTCTTTGCCTTCGTCATAACTGTCGCCCTTAGTAGCACCGGATACGCAAAATTGAAACATACTAGGTTCGCGCCCGTTGCTTAGCAGTGTCTTCTTGTTCCATGTTGGTGATCACAGCCGCCTCCAGCGTTTCGTGCTGTAGATAGCGAAGCGCCAACTCTTCCCAAAGTGTGCCCCGGAGACTATGATGACGACTGTCTTCGTACGGTATCTTGTTGCTGGCATTCAGTAATACATCCATTAGGTGGAATGAAACTGGTCTACCACTCTCATCGTCAACAAAGACGTGCGGTATATCAACCCAAAAATTCATGTCCGGTAACACGCCGTGAAGTGTCTGGAGCGGGTGCTCCAGTACAACGTCGTCATATTGAAAGTGCGGTTGCTCGATGTTTTCAAACGATTGTGGCTGACGGCTAAAATGCCGCTGAAGAACACGCCAGCCGATTTTGTTTTCGTATAGTCCGCCTGGCAAGCCAGCTTGCATTACTTTTGAAAAGGCTGGTCCAAAGTTGGGCCGAACGCTAATAAAACGGAAATAGGCGCTATAGACCCTAACGTCATAGAGGGCTTGCAAGATAGCCAGCGTCAAAACCAATGTATCTTGCGGGAATCGTTTGTGTGGTGGGAACAGTAGAATGGTAGCAGTTTCGTAGTTGGGGATTATGAGTTTCGTACGCTCGTAACCACCAGCATACAATTTCTTGGCCTTGGCCGCTTCAACTAAGTACAGGTTGCTCTTGCCGGCTTGAAAATCGGCCGGCTTGAATAATTTATATTTTTTCTGGAAGCGGTTGGTCCATTCGGCCGACTCAACTTCAAAAGCAAGTGAAAGCAATTCGCAGGCGTTTGAGCGCTTCAACACAGAGTCGACTGATCGCAAACCAAGAATGCGTAACAGCTTCTTAGGTGGCTGGGCACGCAACAGTTCCTTTACGGCAGCATGTTTTACCACCCAAACATCACGAGCAATACCTAAGCCGTTGATAAATGTAATAATCTTTTGCATTAACTCTTCTGGCGTAACGGTGTAGTCCACGTCCAGAAAGTCCTCAAAATGGCTGTTTGTGTCTTGAGCGCGGTGGCGTAAGGCATAAAACAATTCTTTAGCAGTAGTGTCATTTTCATCTAAACCAAGCTTGCTCAAGGTTTGCTTGCGGGCAACTGCAATATCAGAAATAAGCTGCAGATCACGTCCCGTGCGGCCGGTCATATTCTCCCAGTCTTGTAGCTCATGACTAAAGTCAGGTTCTGGACTTTGCAGAATGTCAGATATTAGTCGACTCATAACAGGCGTTGGTGACTCAGTTTACAGCCGCTCCGGCTTGTACCATTCAGGTGCTTTTTGAAGTAAGTTGGCGAGCTCGCGTTCAGTTAGTAAGCCAGCCTGGGCACCAACATGCTGCACCACATTCATTGAGCTAATTGGCGCCCACTGCAAGGCACCATCTACCGTGTTGCCCTTCATGATGGCAGCCACAAATGTCGAAGTGAAGGCATCGCCAGCTCCAGTCCGTTCTACAGGCGGCCCTGGATCGGGATAGATAGGCATCTTGAAGCGACGCTCACCATCACACGCGTAACTACCCTTAGGCCCATCGCTGATTAAGACAACTTTTGGACCCAGTTCATGTACTTTATCGAGTAGCTCATGGATGTCGTCGTGGTTGCCACCAGTAATCAGAGCTGCTTCTTCACGATTAACCGCCACTACCTCTGATCGTGCGTACACATGCTTCATCCGTTTGACGCCAGCTTCCATCTGAAATGTGCCGGGCTGGAACGCTAATTTAACCTCAGGGTGCTTCTCGAGCCATTCAACAAGGTCATCATGAAAATCGAGTGCATGCTTGCTGATTGAACTAAAGTAAATCCATTTTGGTATTTCTTTTGGCTTGAGGTGCGGCCAGTGATAATCATACTCTTCATGACGTATCAGGATAGTTCGCTCATTTTTGTACCATAAAACATAATGATAGTTGCTTACCTTGCGGCTATTTATGCGGACGAGGTGCGTCTCAACATCAGCTTTTTCGAGCGTATGGATAATTTCGCGGCCGGCTGCATCGTGACCAACATTAGAGACGAGGCCGCTATTGAAGCCAAGTTTAGCAAAATTTACGGCTGCATTTGGAGCATTCCCGACTGCTGGCAAAATTTCAGCATGGTCATATGGCACTTTCATACCGAATGGCATAGACAGTATCGGCCCTTGTTCGGTCTCTTGTACACCTGCTCGGTCATCGAGTAACTTAATAAAGGCATCAGTAACTACATCACCTACGCTCAGCACATCAATTTGGCTCATCAACCCACCTTTTAGCTGTTTATGCTTATATCTAGTTCACATTGTGCCAAAAAACCGAAGCGCAAGCAATATGCAAATGGAATTGGTACGCTCACGGTGCCGATACGGCCTGGCCGCAAGCTACACCTAGTTCGTTGTAATTTTGCGGGCGCTGCCGAAGGCATCGATTTTGGATTCGACGACTTCTTGGACGGCAGCTATCACTTCATCTGTCAGTTTGAGAACAGCGATTTCGTCTGGATGCTCTTGGAGTACTTTAAAGAGGGTATTGCGGTAAGCCAGCCGTATATCAGAATTGATGTTAATTTTAGTAACGCCAATTTTGGCCGCTTTTTCGAAATAGTGCAGCGGCGTACCGCTACCGCCATGCAGGCTAATATTACAGTTAATAACTTCTCGAATACGCTCCAGTAGCTCCAGGTCGAGCACTTTAGGCACTGGGTATGACCCGTGCAAATTGCCAATGGCTGCCGCAAAGGTGTCGATTCCGGTCGCCTCAACAAAGTGTTGAGCGCCTTCTGGCGTACTAAAGGTCTTCTTGATTTCATTGTAATCAAAGGCCTCTTTAAAGAGTGCTGAGCCACCGCCGAAGTAATGAGGCTCACTTTCTACTAAAGCACCGGTTAGCTGGGCATACTCAACCACTTCTTTGGTGGCAGCGATAATTTCTTCTTCTGTGGCATCATGTTTAGCCTGAGAGACATCAATATGGATAAATTCATAGCCAGCCTCAATGCCAGCCTTGGCATCCTCCACGCTTGGGCTGTGGTCGAGGTTGATATAAATTTCAATGCCAAGCTCTTCTTTGTAGTTATCGACCATGTCACGAATGTTGTCGATACCAAGTGCAGTGACCTCACCGTGGCTGACTTCTACTAATAACGGCGACTGTTTAGCGACAGCGGCCCGTACAACCGCCTTGAGGATGTCCTGATTATCAAGGTTGAAGGCGCCGACGGCAAAGCCTTCAGCGCGGGCTTTAGCCATCAGAGCACGGGCGGCGGTGGTATTTTCTCGTATTTGTTTAAGCGTTAGCGGCATATAGTGCAGTATACAATAATCAGTTTATTTATGACCAACCATCTGATGAGCCACGAGCATAATATGCTTGGCGGTCAAACCAAATTTTTCAAGTAACTCATCTGGCGCACCAGATTCACCAAAGTGATCTTCCATGCCCATACGTTTCAAGCGGACCGGTTCTTTTTCTGACAATAACTCAGCCACAGCGCCACCAAGACCACCGTTAATCTGGGCTTCTTCGACGGTTATGACATGCTTGGTTTTGCGAGCACTCGCCAGAATAGTCGTTTCATCGAGCGGCTTAATTGTCGGCACATGAATGACTTCGGCATCGATGCCTTGTACGTATAGTTTATGGGCCGCAACCATAGCCTGATAGGTCATAGTTCCGGTGGCTACGATAGTAATGTCGTTGCCTGGCGCATAAACGTACGCCTTGCCAATTTCAAACGGTGTATCTTGAGTAGTGACAATTGGTGTCGCTTCGCGAGCTAAACGCAGATAAGCAGGACGCTTATCTTTAGCAAGTGCCCGAGTTGCTTTCTCTGCTTCAACGCTATCTCCCGGAACGATCACTACCATGTTGGGCAGCACCCGCATCAGCGCAATATCTTCCAGCATCTGGTGCGTTGCGCCATCTGGCCCGACGCTAATCCCTGCATGAGAGCCAACAATTTTAACAGGCTGATCGTTTAGACAAATCGTCGTCCGAATCTGCTCCCAGTTACGTCCGGGACTAAAAGCCGCGTAGCTACTGACAAATGGAATCTTACCCATAGCTGCCAGACCGGAGCCGACCGTAACCAAATTTTGCTCTGCGACGCCAATCTGCACAAAACGCTCAGGAAATTCTTCGGCGAACAGATTCATCTGCGTACTGCCGGTCAAGTCGGCGCAAGCCGCTACTACATTTTCATCATCTTTTCCGGCTTGCAGTAAACCTTTACCAAAGCCTTTTCGAATTGGTTCACTGGCAACATCTTTGCCCCAAATATTTTCAAGTAAGTGTAGATCACTCATGTTCACCCCGAATCTTGCCTTTGAGAGTCCGTAGATCATGGAGCGCCTGTTTAGCTTGTTCGTGATTAGGTGGCGCGCCATGCCAGTGATAGTCATATTCCATAAAGCCAACGCCTTTGCCCGGTATGGTGCGCGCAATGATCATGACTGGCTTATCGACAATAGCGCGAGCCAGAGCACACGTATCAATGACAGCTTCGATGTTGTTGCCGTCAACTTCTAGCACATGCCAGCCAAAAGCTTCCCACTTAGCAGCTAAGTCTTCCAGCGGCATGACCGTTTCAGTCGGGCCGTCAATCTGAATGTTATTGCGATCAATAATGCCAATAATATTGCTGAGTTTGTATTTGCTGGCCAGCATGGCAGCTTCCCAGATATTGCCTTCGTCGAGTTCACCATCGCCCAGGACTACGTAAATCCAACGCTGCATGTCTTTATTCATGCGCATTGCGAGGGACATACCGGCTGCTTGACTCAAACCGCAGCCCAGCGGACCGCTCGTATTTTCTAAGCCTGGCAACTTAGTGCGCTCCGGATGGCCCTGCAAGCGCGAGCCGAGCTGACGCAAGGTCATGAGCTCATCTTTTGGAAAGTAGCCGGCGTGCGCCATGGCCGCATAGCGTACTGGCACCGTATGGCCATTGCTAAGCAACAGAATATCGCGCTCTTCCCAGTCGGGCTTTTTAGGATCGTGTTTAAGAACATCAAAATATAAGGCTGTGAATATGTCGGCCAAGCCCAATGGACCAGCGCTGTGACCACTCCCCGCCTTTTCTAGCATCTTGATGATGCTTTTGCGGATTTCGTTAGCAGTCTCTTCTAGCTCAGGTATGCTCAGCGTTTTTGTCATTATGCTTACGATTATAACAGATCGGCAAGCTGTTGATAGGCAGTCTGTGGATCATCGGCCTTCTGAATAAAGCCACCGACGTTCAAGACATCTACCCCGCCTTCAACCAGCAGACGTACATTTTCGGCATGTATGCCGCCGTCCCAACCAATTTCTAAATCTGGATGGTGAGCTTTGGCTTCTGTAATTTTAGAAAGCAGACTCAGATCGGCATGGCCACCAAAATGGCCAAGGTCACCACTAAAAATTAAGAGGTGATCAAAACTGTGTAGTATTTTTTCGATACGAGCAATCGTGGTTTCTGGCAAAAGTGCTAGGCCAACCTTAATGCCCTCTTTGTGCAGTTCAGCTGCCATATGCATGTGCTGCAAGATGGCTTCGGCATGAAAAACAACCATGTTCGGCTGCAGACGAACCAAGTCGTTAAGGTGCTCCATTGGGCGCTGATACATAATGTGGATATCTACCATGAAGTGGGGCGGCCACCAGATGTCTTTAAGATCAGGCGACACCGTCGGCGCAAACTCGCCGTCCATGAGGTCTATATGCACTCGTTTGGCAAACGGCGCGAGGCGCTTAATCTGCACCTGGTAATCAGCCAGACTGGTTGCTGTAACGGTTGGACAAACAACTGCACCCACCATAATCTCCTGCTACGACTGGCCGTCTAGTTTGGCGATGCGACGTTGATGGCGCTCTTTTTGGCTAAAAGGCGTAGACAACCACAGAGACACGGCTTGTTCGACTGCTTCTTTCGTAAGGAATCTGCCGGCTAAGCTCAGCATATTAGCGTCATTATGTTCGCGGCTGAGGCGCAAAATCTCAAAATCATCATGCGAAACAGTACCTTCAACTTCAAGAGCTTCAACTGCTTGAGCAGGTCCGTAATAGACGGTGCACCGCACACCAGCCACACGGTTAGCAGCCATGGCTTCACCTTCGCCACTACCGCCAAAAATAATGCCGGCTTGGCATTCACCACTGGCAACTGCTTGAGCAGCTGGGCTTATAAAATCTGGGTAATCATCTTCTGGATTGAAGCTTTCTGGTCCAAAATAAATGCACTCGTGCCCGAGTGATTCAAGAAACTTTTTTAGATTGTGGAGTCGTTCAAAACCAGCGTGGTCAGTACTGAGTGCAAGCTTCATGCTGACTAGTATACCGCAAACTGCGTTTAACTGGCATGCACCAGTTTACCGAGATCAGCTACCAATTCAACTAAGCGGTTGCTGTAACCCCATTCGTTGTCGTACCAAACCACAACCTTTACTAGATCGTCGCCTATCACTTTGGTAAGCAATAAGTCGACTATACCGGAGTGACTGTTGCCAATGTAATCACGACTCACCAACGGCTCTTCGCTGACAGCTAAGATTCCCTGGTAATATGGTTCTTTAGCGGCTTTTTTAAAGACTTCATTAATTTCTTCGACTGAAGTACCACGCTTGGTTACAAGTGTAATATCGCTCAGCGAAACGATTGGCGTTGGCACGCGAATACTAAGGCCATCAAACTTGCCCTGCAGACTTGGCACGGTCAGTGCTACTGCGATAGCAGCACCTGTACTGGTTGGCACGATATTAGCAGCGGCCGTACGAGCTTCACGTAAATCCTTGCTCGGGGCGTCTTGAATGCTTTGCGTGGCCGTGTAGCTGTGGACAGTGGTCAGCATAGCCTTGGCGACTCCAAAATTCTCTTCGAGTATATCCATGACGGCGGCTGCACTGTTGGTCGTACAACTGGCGTTGCTGACGATATCACCGGCATCCTTTAAGGCATCCTCGTTAGCACCAATAACAATGGTCTTAATTTCTGGACTTTTGGTTGGACCAGACAAAACAACTTTCTTGGCACCGGCTGCAAGGTGGAGTTTGGCATCTTCATACTTAGTAAAACGACCAGTTGATTCAATGACAACATCAACTTTGAGATCTTTCCAGGGCAAAGCGGCTGGATCTTTTTCGGCCGAAACCGGAATCTTCTGACCACCGACAATCAGGTGATGTTCATCAAAGGTAACCTCTTGATCATACACTCCGTAGTTACTGTCATGTTTGAGCAAATGGGCTAGAGTTTTCGTGTCGGTTAAGTCGTTAATACCGACGATTTCTAGATCGCTGCGATCAAATGCAGCGCGAAATGAGACTCGACCAATTCGGCCAAAACCATTAATTGCCACCCGTGTTTTCATGTCTGCTCGTTCCTGTTTACGTCTTGCTTGCCTTTAGTATGGCAATAAACGTAAGCAGTTTCAACTATTTGCCCTGGTAGCGCTCAATACATTCGTTGATGATTTTTTTGGCTTCTTCAACATCACCCCAACCTTCTACCACGGTGCTCCCTGGTTTTTTGAGGTCTTTGTAGTGTGTAAAGTGGTGCTCGATCTGCTGCTTCCAGCCCTCACCCAAGTCTTCCAGGCTCTTGATAGAATCTTTACTGTTGCGGTCATCAGCCGGCACACAGACAACCTTGTGGTCAGCCTCACCGTCATCAATAAATATCAGAATGCCGACAACACGAGCCTTGAGCAGTAAGCCGGTTGGAAGCGGTTCATGCGACACAACTAAGGTATCGAGTTCATCACCATCTTCATCAAGCGTGGCCGGAATAAAGCCGTAGCTACATGGCTTAGCAAAGATTTCTGGCTCTACTCTATCAAGCTCAAAACATGCCAATTCTCGGTTCCATTCAATTTTGAGGCTTGAGCCCTGGGGTATTTCAATTACGGTATTGATTTCGCCACCAGCTACATCGCCAGGAGTGACTACTTTGTTAAAATCAGGCATACTGACTCACTTTCTCTTATATTCTAATGGGTTATATCTTATACTTTATACCATAATGATCGTAATTGGACACCGGGGAGCTGCCGGAATTGAGCCCGAAAATACTATCCCCAGCATCGAGGCAGCGGTGGCTTGTGGAGTTGATATTATTGAGTTTGATCTACGGATCACCAAAGATGAGCAACTTGTACTTATCCATGACCCCAGCCTCTATCGCATAGCTGGCGTCAATAAAAACGTGGCCGACATGACACTTGAAGAAATTAGCACCACCACAACCTACAGCGGCTATCCGATTCCAACGTTTGCCGAAGCTATGGAAGCCGCCAACAAAACCCCGGTCCTCTTGGACTGTAAAGGCAAGGATTGGGCCGTAATCCTCGATAAAGCCCTCAAAAAACACCTCGGACCACGGCCTCTAGTCACAGCCATTGATACTCAGGAAATGTTTCGCTTTTCTGAGCTTCGCCCAGATATAGAGACATACGTATCTGAACTCACCAAGCCATTCGAGGCCGTTTACAAAGCTCGCTTACTTGGTTTTACTGGTGTGTCACTCAACTTTTGGGTGATGAATCCGCTCGCCTACCACTACTCCAAACGACATAATCAAAAATTCATGATTTTTACAGTCAATCGCACATTTTTGGCTCGCTTCCTTCATTTTCTTTACCCAACAGCGCTCATTATTACTAATTACCCAAATAAGCTAGTGCCGATACGTAATCGGTTACGCAAAAAGCGAAGACGTTCATGAAGGCTCGTTTCGTCAAAAAAGAATCAGTTAACGCAACTGTTGCTAGTTTCTATTTTGAACCCTCACAGCCAATCCATTACGTTGCCGGCCAATTTACCGAACTACACCTCCCTCACGAATCCGCTGACGCCAGAAAAGACAAACGCTGGTTCACTCTGTCGAGCGCTCCGCACGAAGACTTACTCTGTATTACTACGCGCCTGAATGATACCGCGAGCAGCAGCTTCAAGAAGGCCCTAATTGAGCTACCACTCGGCTCAGAAGTCAGTCTTGCCGCTCCCATGGGAGATTTTGTACTACCTAAACTAGCCTCGTTACCACTTATTTTTGTAGCTATCGGCATTGGCATTACTCCCTTTCGAAGCATCCTTGCTGATTTGCAGGCTACTGGAGAACAGCGCGATATTCAATTGATTCATAGCATTCGGTCGCTTGAGGACAGTATGTTTGGAGATGTACTTGGCGAACTGGGCGAACATTGCCACATTGCGACCGAGAATGATACACAGCTGACCGGTACGTTGATTACTCAGCTTACTCAGCCCTCGTCCGATCACTACATTTACATAGCTGGGCCCGAGCATACAGTTGAGCGCGTTATTACCGAATTAGAGGAGCAAGGCATCCCCAGGCGCCACATTTACACTGATTTTTTCCAAGGCTATTGAGCAGTGCGCTGGGCGTCCTCTTGACGTATTTATTGTATTTATTGTATTTATTGTATTTATAGACATTATATTGTAAAATAATAAAATTATGAGTGAAGTGTTATCTCCTGCTCAAAATTTGGACCGTGTATGCGAGTTATTTATTGATGAATTCTCATTTGACACAAAAGGCATCGAAAACCAACGCACAGCCAGAGTAAGCGGCATAGACTTAAGCCTCGGGATGCGGGGCATAATTCTGTCCTTTCGTGACGAGCAAGAACAACAAAAACACTTTGAAACTGCTGATAGATTGACTCTTTCTGTCGAGGGAAATCCTTCGGCCGAAATCATTACAGGCAAGGGCGAGAGTGGCTCTATGGCCGCGTATAGATTTGATCGGAATACTGGACTCGTTATCGCGAGCAGCTTTCCTTTTCCGGAAGGCGACACTCGGGCAGCTCGTCGAAAAGATATTGATGCTTTAGAGTTTTCAATGGCCACAAGCTGCATGTTAAATGACGTTATGAATCGGATTCTAACAGAAACAGGCATTCAAAGAATTACTGCTGATCTTGAAAAATGCTTAGCAGAAGCTTAGTATATTTCCTTAACTAACGGTGGTACTCTCGGTCTTTTTGGAGGCTTTTGTGTCTTCGACTCGATCAAGTTCTTCTAGGTATTTGCGCATGAGCAAGGCAGCCGTGGCGCCTTCGCCAACGGCGCTGGCAATTTGCATGGTAGCCCCGCTACGGACGTCGCCGGCCGCAAATACACCGGGCAGATTAGTCTCCAAATCTATATTGGTTTTGACGAGGCCAATTTCATCGAGCTCAATTACGTCTTTCAAGAATTCGGTATTAGGCTTGAGACCAACGAAGACGAAGACACCGTCAGTTACAAATTCGGTTCGCTTGCCGTCTTTGGTGGCAATAACTTTGTTGACCAGGTTGTTTTCGGCCAAGATTTCTTCGGTCGGTGTATTGAAATGAACGGTGATCTTATCTTTATGCTTTTCGAGTTCATGCTGCAGTACTTCTGAAGCACGCATTTTGGGACCACGAACTAATAAGTCAATGTGAGTTGCAAAGCGAGTTAGGAAAATGGCTTCTTGGACAGCAGAATTACCGCCACCGACGACCACAAGTCGCTTATCGCGATAAAAAGCACCATCACAGGTTGCGCAGTAGTGCACGCCACGGCCGTAGTATTCGGCTTCGCCCGGTACACCAATTTTCTTGTAATCACTGCCAGTGGCAATCAGGACAGCCTTAGCTTCCATTTGGCCGCTGGTAGTTTCGAGTTTGACGCGCTTACCATCGCTAGAAATACCAGTAACTTCACCGAGTTCGATGACGGCTCCAAAACGCTCAGCTTGTTTGCGCAGGTTTTCACCAAGATCTAAACCAGAGATGCCTTCTGGGAAGCCTGGGTAGTTATCGACCCAGTCCGTGATAGAAGCCAAGCCGCCAATAACACCTTTTTCAAACAATAGCGTGTCGAGGTCTTCACGAGTGGTATAGATAGCTGCCGACAGCGCGGTTGGGCCCGCACCAATAGTAATAATGTCGTGCTGAGTTACAGTATCGCTCATAATATCCTACGCGACCGCAGGCGCTAGTTTAGCCAAGTTATAACCGATCACCACTTCCTTAGTGTCATCTTCTTTGGTGATGACAGTTACTGGTACGGCTAATTGGCCACTCAATTCGTAGGCCTCTTTTTGGCGCTCTGGGTGCTGATCAAGATTAACCTCTTCGTAGGCAATTCCTTTGGCACCGAGCCAGCGCTTAACCATTACGCAGTAAGCGCAGGTGTTAGTAGTGAAAATGGTGATGTTTTTTGGCATGTTTTTGGCATCCTTTTTTATCGTTTACTTTGTTCCTAATCATTATATATAGCGGTTATGCTGTCGTCAAGCACGCTATATGTAGTGTTTTTGACTATTTTACCTCTACCAATTCAATATCAAACACGAGGTCAGAATTGGCTGGAATTCCAGCTTGCGAGGCTTCACCGTAGGCTTGGGCAGCTGGGATGAGAATGCGGCGAGTGCCACCGGCTTTCATACCTGGGATGCCTTGCTGCCAACCCGGAATCAGATTGCTGAGCGGAGCAGTGAATGGTTGACCCGTGTCTTTGCTGCTCTGGAAGATGGTGCCGTCCTTGGCGAGTGCGCCAGTATAGTGAGCAGTAATGGTTGAGTCAGCTTTAGCCTCGGTACCAGTGCCTGGCTTCGTATCTGTTACCTGTAATGTTTCTACTTTCGCTACCGGCGTAAAGCCTACTAATTTTGTTCCTTCCAAACCGCCCTCCTTTTTTGGCTGTTGTTGATTTGCTTGTTGTTCAGCTTCCTGCTGAGGATCCGTTGTTGCTGTATTTGAATCGCCCTTAGCGGCGTCGTATATAACGAAACCGGTTGTCGCAAAGGTTGTTACTACAAATACACCCACAATTACAAGAATAAAGATTCGTTGGCCGTTGCCTCGTACACTCACAAAATACCCCTTTCGATTCAGCTATTCTAGCACAGCCTGTGGTAGCCCGACCAGTCTCTAAATTCGTTCGGCCGACAATGATTGCGCCAGCTCGCTGGCCACCTTTTCGAGCAAGCCAGAAGCGGTTGCTTCGGTCAAAGTCCTAACCTGGCTGATCACGGTGATGCGATAGGTGATGCGCTTTTTGCCAGCAATTTTTTCATGAGACGTATAGATATCGATTGGCTCAAAGTCCACCGTCTCATCAGCTGCATGTTTCTGTAGTGCAGTAGCTAGTTGAGCCGTCAGCTCTGCGTATGTAACGGTATCGGCTACTTGCAAACAAATGTCCTGCGAAATGCTCGGGTAGCGCGACAGCGGTCGATAACCTGCCGTTCGTGGCGTAGCTAGAAGTTCTGAGATATCAATTTCAAAGCCGGCAGCCTGGACTGGCAGCTTAAGCTGCTGTTTGACCGACTGTTTGTATTCACCAATTACTCCTAACCCGGTGTCAGTACCGGCAGCATAGATCAACGCTGCGCGAGCTGGATCAAACGGCTGAATGGCTGCCGCATCAAGCGCTTCGGTAATCGGACGGTACTCGAGCGCTATACCCTGCTTGCGAGCTAGTTCATCAAGATAAACTCGAGCCTGGTAGTAGGCGGCGTACTTGGATTTTGATTTACTAGCATAAACCAAAGCAAGGCTTTCAAATTCTTTTGGTACGCCTTCATCATCAGCGACATGGAGCTTAGTATGGACTTTGTTGACCTCAAACAGTGCGAAGGCATCGTGACCAGCCTTGATATTGGCGTGAACGTGATTGAGGATGCTCGGCGTCAAGCTGAGGCGATAGTACTGCAAGTCAGGACTGAGAGCATTGGAAATCTTAAAAGCCTGTTCAGGATCTTGACCAGCCTTTTGTAGTAATTGACCGTGCACAAAGCTATAGGTCAACACTTCATTGGCGCCAAGTGCGGCTAGCTGCTGCCGCAATTCAGCCTTATAGGCCAAGAGCGGCTGTACAACCGCAGGTGCGGTAGTCCGAACCGGCAACTCAAAGCGTAATTTGTCGAAACCATACAGCCGGCCGATTTCTTCGACAACGTCCTCAGGAATGTGGATATCAGTCCTCCAGAAAGGTGGTGTCACAATAAACGTTCCGTCAGGCGAATCAGTCACCACACATTCTACATTAGTCAGCAGTGTTTTGGCCGTTGCCAGGTCGAGTTCAGTACCAAGGCGTTTATTAACAAAATCTATGTTTGGTAGAGCTGCCGAGCATTGATCCTGAGAAGTGTGATTATCGTCAATAAGCTCGCTCGCCACAGTGCCACCAACAAAATCTTGAACATCAGCTAGCATTTTAAGGAGTACAGTCAGGTTTTGGTGTGGGCTTTGGCCTTTATTAAAGCGGGCGACTGCATCAGTAAATAGGCCGTGCGCCATCGATGTGCGGCGGACTGAGTACATATCAAAGTTGGCGCACTCAATAATAATATTCGTGGTTGTGTCGTCAACTTCGGTATCAGAACCGCCCATAACGCCACCGACACCAATCAGCTCTTTGTCGGTAGCAATCATAATTGCCTCGGCCCGCGGTTCAACCGTCTTGCCATTCAATAAGGCGACGGTTTCGCCCTTTTGAGGCTGGCGCACTACAAGTGTAGCCTCGCCCTTGCTGCGCTCGGCCACTTTGTCGTAATCGTAGGCATGCAATGGCTGACCAGTGAGCAACATTATATAGTTAGTCAGATCAACAATGTTATTGATAGACTTTTGGCCAATTTTGGCCAACTCAAGTTGCAGCCAGACTGGGCTTGGGCCAACCGTGACATCACGCATCGTAATAGCAGTGAAACGAGGCACAAGATCAGGTAATTCATTTTTAATCGTCAACGGTAGCTGCTCGCCCGTGGGCTGCGGTAGCTCTGGCCGCTCAACGTACCACTCAGGACTGCTGAAGGCGATGTTTTGAATGCCAGCCAGTTCGCGAGCTATGCCCATCCAACCAAAGCAATCTGGACGATGGGTAAACATTTTGTTTTCAATATCAATAACGTAGTCACCTTCGAGATTGTAGGCTTCGGCAAAGGTTGTACCTGGCTTAATATCATCATCTATTTCGAGTAATCCTTCGTGACTGTCGCTGACAGCGAGTTCTTTGGGGCTAGCCAACATACCATTACTAACCACGCCACGCAGCTCACGGGCGTCCAGCGTGAATGGCTCGCTGCCATAGGTACTCGGTACGGTAGCACCCGGCGGCAACCACACTGCACTCAAGCCTTCTCGCACATTTGGTGCACCGCAGACAACTTGCACATAGCCGTCGCTATCGCGCTTCACGTCTTTTGCGGCGCCGCCATCGTCAATTTTGCAGACATGAAGCCGATCAGCATTCGGATGTTGCTCACAAGACGCAACTTTAACAACTATGGCGCCGCTATACTTGGAGCCAATGTCGATTACTTCTTCGACCGCGCCTAACTGAGCGCCGATTTTAGTTACGAGCTCATCAAGGCCGTTCGGCATAAAGTCGGTCGACCAGTTATACATCTTTTGATAGCGTCGAAGGGTATTTGTACTAAATTTCATGCGAATTGCCTCAAGAAATCTAACTTAGCGCCTTGGAAGTGGCGAATATCTTCAATGCCATTCTTCATCATAACCATGCGCTCGATACCACCACCCCATGCAAAGCCAGTGTAGACATTGGGGTCAATGCCGGCTTCTTTGAGGACATTCGGGTGGATCATGCCACAGCCTAGTAGCTCAAGCCATTTCTGTTCTTCCGAATCATCCTTGCGCAAAATACTTGGTCTCTCGACGGCTAATTCAAAACTTGGCTCGGTAAACGGAAAGTAAAACGGCTGCAACTTCACGGCCAATTCCTCGCCAAAGTATTCGTTTAAATACGTTTTCAAAGTAGCTACCAGCATGCCAGCATGCACATCTTTGCCAACGTAAATGCCTTCTAGCTGATGAAAGGTATGCTCATGGGTAGCATCTAGATCCTCGTTCCGGAACACGCGACCGGGGATAACGTAGGCGATTGACTGGCCTTGCTCGAGTAAGTCTTTATTTGCAGCTAGGATTCGATTTTGCATGGTGCTGGTATGGGCCGGAGCAATCAGGCCTTCTTCGGTCATAAATGTATCATAGTCATCGCGAGCCGGGTGACCCTCAGGGAAGTTAAGGCTGCCAAACATATGGTAATCGTCGTCAATTTGGCGAGATTCAATCACGCCAAAACCCATCCGCGAAAAGATATTGGTAATCTGTTCGATTTCGGCAGTCAGCGGATGAATAGTTCCCTGGGCGGCAGATAGGACCTGTGGTCGCTCACTAGGTGGCGTATTTGCGTCCCACGGGGCAGTTACATCAATTGGCGCTAGATCCTGCGCTTGATCTTGATGCGATGCCAAAGCTGTTTGTAATTCATTGCGCAAAGCATTGATTTGCTGGCCAAACTCGGCTCGCTGCTCGGCTGGCAGTGTTTTGAGTTGATCATACAAACTCCTTAGTTCAACACTTTTCAGAACCGATTGGTCGCCACCAGAAGCGCGCTGTCGCAGCCCATCAGCGATTGATTGATCTATCATATCTGTTTATTGTAGCAAACACAGCACACATTCACATCTGATTTGCAGATGAAGTCCGTGATAGAATACGCATATGGCAAATTTTTCTTTTGATATTGTGTCCGACTACGACAAGGCCGAGATGAACAACGTCTTCGAGCAAGCACGCAAAGAACTCGGCAGCCGTTACGACCTGAAAGGGACCCAAGCCGCGCTTGATTGGCTTGATACTGAAAAAACTGGACTACTCATCACCGGAGATATGGACTACCACATCGACGCTATTCTTGATATTGTCCGCAAAAAGCTGGCTTCACGTAACCAGAGTCAAAAAACTCTCGACATCAGCCAAGAGTCCACCACCAGCAACCTCAAAACAACTAAGCAGGTTCCATTCAAAAAAGGCCTCAAGGGCGACCAAGCCAAAAAGATAACATCACTAGTTCGTGATAATTATCCAAAAGTTAAAACCCAAATCCAAGGCGAAGAAATCCGTATCACCAGCCCAAAAAAGGACGAACTCCAGGCCGTGATGCAACTAGTACGTGGCCAAGATTTCGACTTCCCTCTCGAATTTATTAACTTCCGCTAACTAGAATGTGGTCTGATCGGTAGTCTCGATACTATTTCGCACCTTGTCAAACACCGGTCCGATCAACGGCACGGTATTAAAGAGCGACAACAACCAAATTACCAAACTAATGATCAACGTGGCGCCAATGATACCGCCGGCGCTAAAAGCCATGCCACGAAAGAAGTTATGAAGATACAGACGTTTTTGGTCAACGTATTCAGTCGCAAATAGTATTTCCAGCGCTTTGGCAATCTGGTCATGATTTTTAACCAAAGCTTGGCGCTCTTTTTTGTCTTTGTCTTCTTTTTTATTTCGGTTAAACATACTAGTAATTAACACTATCCATCGGTCTGAGGTTTGTCAAGTATTAGCGGCTCGATCGACGGGCTCGTCTTGGCGATTTTGACGACATCCTTATCAATTTTCTTTAACTCTTTATGAGCTGTGTTGTAATGATTTACTGTAGTCCCCAAGCTATTGCCAAGTTTCTGCATAAACGTTTCGTAACTTGCAATGTGAGTACCCAGCTGACCAACGCGAAGCTGAATCTCTTTGGCCTGATCTTCGATTTGCAAACTGCGCAACCCCTGCAACACCGTCTGCAGATAGGCCATAAAGCTAGTCGGGCTAACTATGATCACTTTTTTATCGCGGAATGCATATTCCAATAGGTCACGAGCGCTCGTGTTAGCAGTACCAATCTTATTCATGAGCAAGTCGTAATAAATTGCTTCGCTTGGAATGAACATAAAGGCAAAGTCCATGCAGTTTTCGTCGGGCCGGATATATTTGGCAGTTTCGTCGATTCGCTTCTTGAGATCAGCTTTAAAAGCCGCACTCAGAGCTTCGCGACGGGTTTTATCTTTTTCTTCGACAAGACGGTTGTAGTTCTCAAGGCTAAATTTGGAGTCAATTGGCAAAATCTTACCCTTATCAAGGTAAATCACTGCATCAACGATTTCGCCGTTCTTAAACTTGTATTGCAGACTAAAGCGGTCAGGCGGCATAACGTTTTCTAGCACCTGGCTCAAATAGTACTCGCCAAGCACACCGCGTTGCTTAGGGTTTTGCAGTACATTCTGTAGTGTCTTCAATTCATCAGCCACATTAACGACCTGTTTGTTAGTTTCATCGAGCTTGGTCAAACGATGCGTTACGTCGGCAACTATCTTGGTTGATTCTTTAAACTGCGCCATCATGCTTTTTTGCATCATCTCACTGTTACGATCAAGCCGATCGTTAATTTGCGTCCCAAGGCTTTCCTTGAGCTTATCGACACTCTCTGACAGTGTCGTAATATCTTGCTTGATCAAACCAGTGGCATCAGACGGCTGACTTTTGCCGCGTAGCAACAAAATTACGAGTACGATATTCAGCGCCACCACAGCTGCTAAAGCAATTTCCATACTGCTTATTGTAACTGATTAAGGGGTAGCGAGCTAGTGATCGCGGTCATCATGAGCCTCGTCATGCGCGTCTTCATGCACCTCAACGTGCTCAGCATGTTCGTGATCGTGTGATACGTCAACATACTGATGAGCCAGTGAGATCGCCGCCCCGACTACTACCACGCCCACCAACAACAAGACCGTTTGAGCTTGAACTAGTTTGGCAGCATTGCTCTTGGCGTGAATGGTCGGAATAATGTCGCTCAGTGCAATATATAGCAAGAAGCCCGCACTCAGACCCAGCAGAATCCCTACCGGCAAAGCATTATCGCTGCCTAGAACATAGGTGATGACTGCTGCAATAGTAGTAGCAAGTGCACTTAAAATATTGATTAAAATGACCCGTCTGCGCTCCACCCCCTTGGCAAGAAGTAAGCCAAAATCCCCGATTTCTTGTGGAATCTCATGCGCCGCTACTGCTAAAGTCGTGACAATACCGGTCGGTACGCTTACCAAGAAGGCAGCGGCGATCGCTACACCGTCTAGGGCATTATGCAGCGTGTCGCCAACAATGATCAGATTTACCGACGGATCTTTTGGCAGGTCGCTATCGTCTTCGTGGTGATGATGAAACCAACGCAAAAAGCGTTCAGCCACAAAGAATATTAGGATACCGATGAGGGTTGTCAGCAACACCGTGTCGGCTGAGCTTGCTTCAATTCCTTCAGGTAGTAGATCTATAAAAACTGCTGCCAACAAAGCACCGGCGGCAAAAGGAGTGCCATAGAGCGCCATGGCTTGGGCATTTTTGTGGGTCTTGATGAGTATAAGTCCGCCAACCAACGAGAGAAGTCCGCCAACCAACGAGAGTAAAATAAGTAACAATAATGTATCCATAGCACTAGCCTAAAACGCTCGTCCAGAATTTGCAATTTTGTTGCAAAAAGCGATGATTTTGTTGCAATTTATACCTAGATTACAGATGTAAAAAAAGATCCCAGTCTTGAGACTAGGATCTGTGGAAGCCTCACACTTCCACTTTCATTGTACGCCCAATAAAGCGTAAGCTCAACTATTTTTAGCGAATTCTAGAACCAATTACGCCTGCGGAAGTATGAATAAAAAATAAACATTGACCCCAAAATCAATAGAATAATAAATATGAAGGCAAGCTTACTATCCTGGAATGGTAGCTCTACGTTCATGCCAAAAATTCCACCAAAAATAGTCGGTATAGTTAAGAAAATAGCAATTGAGGTCAACCGTCGGAACGTACGGTTAAGGTTATTGGTAGCAATCACGTCATAGGCCTGACGAATATTCACGACTGAACGCAACCGTGACTTGGTAAGCTCAATCAGCTCGCTGGTACCCAGCATGATATCTTCAACCAAATCTTTATCGTCCTCGTACAACTTCATATACTTGCCACTTTCCAGCGCATTTAAAACGAGTCCTTGCGGCTGCAGAGCCGATAAGTACTCGTTAAGGTCTTCTTCTAGTTCAATGAAGAGCATGATTTCGTTGCTACTGACATCGGTGTGACGCAGTTGCGAGCGAAAGCGCAAAATTTGCTTGGCAATAATATTGAGCTGCAAGCGATAGGTCCGGTTAATCTGCTCGAGGATGTGCAAGAAAGCCTTAGTTTTTTGAGTTGTCAGAATTGGCACCGTGCCATTAATAATTTGCTCCAACACGTTGTCGTTGGAGCGCATGATAGTAACAATGGCTCCGGTCGTGTAGATAATCAAAATTGGTTCGGTCGGAATGTCGGGGTCTTCTGGTCGACAATAGCGCAAAAAGACGTAGGTAACTCCATCCTCAACCTCGACACGTGGTGCTTCGTGGGCGTCAATAGCATCATTTAAAATGTCGCGGTCTAGCTTAAATGTATCCGCGACATAATCAAGTTCGTCAGGAGTGGGCTCTATCACATGACACCATGAACCAGCCCTCGGCTCGTCAATAGTAGTCAAAGCCCGGGCACGCGCCGTACTATGGTAATTGGTAATCATTACCGCTTATTGTACCCCAATAGATCTTATATTGTGAACTATATAACTAGTGTGAGGACTTAACTAGTGCGTTATATAGAGCCGGACCAAGCTGATCGACGTCCGTTTCGGCACCCGGAGCAATGCGTACATATGGTCCCGCTTCTGCAGAATAAAACGCTGTTTGGTCAAAACCAAAGCTGTCGCTCAGCTGAATGTGTTCACGAACTGCGGGGTCATCGCCTATTTTTTGAGCAAAATCTAACGAGCCCTTACCGAATGCCAATGGAAGTAAAAAGAATACAGGAGTAATATTTCCTGAGTCCGACACATGAACGTCTTGATAATTGCCATGGCAAGGCAAAGCCGGATGGCCTACTATAAACCCTTCATTAGTTACCCTGCTTGCCTGATAAGCATAGGTAGCGAGTTGTCCGGTTTTGTTGAAAACACGACGATTGCGTTCATTGAAGTCGTCTTTTGCAGGTAACAATTCGGCTATATAGCGAGCGCTCCCTACGCCTGGCAATGTTCCGTCGTCATTACGGACGGCGCGAGTAGCAGTTAAGATTTCGGGGTTTTTCGTTATGACTACACCTAGGGTTTCTTGATTAAGTGTCATTGCTTTGGTTCCGCTGTCTACAACAACAGCTCGGTCAGCAGGTACTGTAGCTTCGTACACGTCGCTAGCCGTGGAAAGTGGCAAGGTACGGTCAAAAATAAGCAATGATTTCTGCCCTAGTGCACGATTAACTTCGAGGGCATGTTCATGATCTAAAACCGGCGCATTAACATAGTTGCCGACAGTTTCTGCAACAAACACATCGGGCTTAAACTCTTCCAGTACTTTTGCAACCTCGGCGCTATCACCTGCGTCATACTTGCATAGATCGATTCCATACTGTCGAGCATATGCTTCTGTCCAACGTGTAGTGCCCGTATACATATCGTGCCCAATGGCTATTTTCTTGAGCGTTTCACGACCTGCTTCATGGCCAGAAAGCGTAATTCCAGCCTTTATAGTAGCCGTCAAGGCACTCATTCCGCTGTTGAATATAAGGGTATCTGCAGCCTCCGCACCTGCTAGTTCAGCTACTCGCTCTTCGACTTCGGCATGGATCGGTGTGCCATAGCGTAAATAGGTTGGATCCTCTCCGGTAAGCTTGAGGGTACCGGCATAGCGCTGGTCTTCAACCGATTCGTAACACGGAATTGGTGATTTCATAATAGTTTCTGTCATAAAAATATCCCTTCTTCGGACGTGTATAATCACCGTCAAAGAAAGGATATATAGTTCATATTTTGGCCAATATCTTTCCCTGAACTTAGTATACGTCCGGGTCTAGCTGGAGCACCTTCACTTCGACTTGCAGTCTTCTAGCAAGAAACAAATGGGTTGCCGGCAGGTCATTGAGCTAGATCTCTCGCTGCACTCTTTATATTTAATTATTAAACGCTCGTGCGGAAGACTTTAGCCTATTGTAACAATACAAGACTGCCCGCTCAAGCGTTAGCAGCACTTTTTGCACCTGTCGCAACAACCACGGTGACCATACAAATCCTGCAAGTGCCAATACGCCGCCGAGGATTTCATCAATTGCATAGTGCTCGCCTTGATAGACCGTGCCTACATAAATCAAAGCCGGGTAAACCAGACTTACGTATCGCCAACGCGATTTAAACAGCGTGATTACAAAAATCGCAAACAGAGTGGCATAACCAGCGTGCAGCGACGGCACCGCTGCGACGGGATTTGGCGACACCTGATTATACAGTGATGGAAAGTTATGTATACCGAGCGAAAACCACACACTGCTGGAAATTCGCTCAATATCCTCAATGTATCCAAGATCACTTGCCATCCAGGGCGGCGCGGCCGGAAACACCAAAAATACTAAGAAGGCAAAGAACGAAATACTAATGAAAGCGGTGATGTATCGCCAGTACTCTTGCTCTCGAGTTTTCCAAATCACAATTGCGAGGGCAAACGGCAGAACAAAATGCAACATATATGGAAGATAGAACATGAAGTCATACCACTGGACCTGACCATTCCACCACCAGTTCTGCAACGTTGTAGTTGGCAGTGTACCGCCAAATAGCCATCGATCGACATCTACCATCCACATAAAATTCACGCGCGTATTTAGGTGCGGCACGATGCCACGGAAGGATTCATACACCAGCAGCAATGCAACAAACGGCGCCAGCCGTATAAAGACTTGTGTAGCCTGGCGAAACATGAGGCCAACAAAGAGCGCAAACAATAATAATTTATCTGGCGTCGGGAAACTTGGCTCGGCTGCAAATACTGCCAGGCTTGCTGTAGAGCCACCTACGCCGAGCAGCATGAGCGCTTGTTGCCGATGTGGTCGTTTTTTGAAGGACGTAAGAAATGTGCGCCACGTGCGCTGCTTTGATTTTTCCTTAGCCAAGAATACTAACCGATCGTGCGATTACGAGCGCCAACGTAAAGACCGACACTAGCGACTGCGAAGCCATCAGTAATTTAGCGCTGCGTGTGAGCGGCCGCGTATCGGCTGGCGCGAAGTTAACGGCGTTAATAATAGACAAATATAAATAATCAACAAATTGAGGTCGCCAGGCTGGAAACTCCTGTGGCATGTCTTGCTGGGTAAACTGAAAATCCTTATCGTGCTTAGACCAGCGCTTAGTCGTCAGACCAGGACTGTCAATCTCCCAATACCAAAGAGCATAGACAATAATATTTGTCAGAAAGATCGCTATAGCCGATACCAGCAACTCTAAGCCAGAGACATCTGCATGACCAATGATCAAAGCGTACAACACATAGCCCAATGAGATAATATTGGCAAACGAAATAAAGCCGAGCAGTGCGCCGGCAGTCAGGTTGCGGACTTGGCGACTATTCTTGCGATGTGTGCCCAAGCTGGCTGCAAGTAAAACTGCCAAGCCTATCTCTGTAGCAATGATCAGATATTGCGGTCCTAAATCGAGTGCCTGATTCACCAGCAATACCACTACCTGCAGGAATATGGCGCCCGCCAGCGCAAATTGAGCCTGAAGTAATTCGTGCTTCGCAATATTGTTAGACATCTATCTGTTTACTCATTGTTATAAGGAATATTATGGCGCACTTCCCCCCACAATTCAAAGTGTGATGAAGGCGCCTTACTTAAAGGCTTTGTCTAAGGCTTTGTCTATTGACTATTGTTGACGAAAGGCACAACAAGACGTATAACAAGGGCAGAACTATATGAGGGTGGCAAAGGAGATCACTATGCCTGCCAAACAAGCCAAGACCCCTCAAACCTCAACACCTCAAGCCAGACCTATCAGCTGGCAGCACATTGTCTTCTGCCTCGTAGCCGGCTTACTGTTACTAATCGCCAGTTTAGGCATTTGGGCCAAGAATCATCTCTTTGACAATCAACGCTTTTCTGAACACATCGTTAGCGCGATTCAAAAAGAAGAAGTCCGCCAAACGATTGGCGGCGGCGTTGCCAGCAAACTCTATGCCGACCGGCCGGTCCTCGGCCGCGTCCTGAGTGAACCAACCGAAAACTTAGTGGCTTCATTACTCATCAATGACCGCGCGTCCTCATTGCTTAACACCGTAGCTTCTCGCTTTAATGAACGCCTATTTCACGGTCGCACCAACGATGTCGTTATTGATATCTCAACGTTCAGCGAGGGAATTACGACCATCGCCAGCACCTTACGTCCAGGAACTGAGATTAATCTGCCAGAAGGCGACAATGCCCGCATTACCTTGGTCAATGCTTCGGCCATACCCAACCTTCAAAAGGCTAGTCAGGTCTTGCTTATTGTTACGCCGATTTCGATCATCCTGCTGCTTGGTTTAACGGTTATCAGCTGGCTTCGCCTCAGTAACCCTCTGGAATTCATCAAACTCGCTGGCATTGTGCTGCTCTCTACCGGCATTGTGCTGGTCGTCCTGACACAAACTGCAGCTGCGCAACTGAGTCTGCTCGCTCAAAATGCCAATCAAGCAATTGTATTGAGCGCAGTCTATGATGAATTCATTGGTTCGCTGCAAAGTTACCAAACGTGGTTGATTATCCTTGGCGTAGGCTTAATCATTGCCAATGTAGGCGTACGCTACTACCAAGTTAACGTTGTTAAGGTAACTCGCTAGTTCGATTGCTTGAGGGTTTTGTAAAAAACCCGATGATTGCCGCGACCTGTCTGCGTGATAATAATGCCCCACGTACCATTGGTTGGTAAATCGCCGGCCCGTTTAAACTGCATGTAGTCAGCGTCTGGATTATCATCGTCATCATAGTAATCGGGGTGATTTATGTAGTCATTGATATTCCCATCGGTAACCACAGCACGCACAAACTCGTCGTCTTCCAAGACGACTTGCAATAATTCAGCTTCTGTCGCTACCTCAACTGGTGGCAATGTTTCGGTATCAACCATAGCATCTACGTATTCTGCCGGAACGTGGGCACAGATGTGCATTAATGCCTCGATGTCTTGCGGCGGCACAGCGCTTCGTTCGGGGCGACGAATATATTCCCAACCTGCAATATACTCCTCAAGCAGATTATCCGGATCAGTTACGGGCATATTGGCCGGTATGACCGCTCGGTCAATAGTGTCCAAGCATTTTTCATTAAAGGCCCGTTTCATCTCTGTCCAAAATTCATCAAATGCAGGGAGGTCGATAGGAACCTCAAGAGCCATTTGCAACTCTCTCACAAGAGTCCTGAAATAGCGAGACATATCAGTCTGGCTAAACGTCGTGTCAGGAGAAATAGTACGCAGGAAATCCCGGTACGCAATGGTTACTGACTCGGCTTGACGTTGTATTACTTCTTCAGACAGACGAGGTCGGACGCAGACCTGATGGATCGCCTCTGAGAAAATCATATTCCTATCCTTGTTAGCGCCCATTTCTATCGGCAGCTGCTCTATAAGTTGCTCATTTGTTGGAGGTTTACCGGCATTGTAGATCATAAAACCGTCGCTATTTTCTTTAAGAGTTGAGAAATAGTCCCATACTCCATGCACAGAACCGCTAGCCCACACCAGGTGCTCAGCCAATTCTTTGGCTTCCAATTTTGGATTATCGTCGCCAAAATGCTCTCGGCCCTTAAGATAGGCGTTCACGTAGGCGCGTGCCGTGTCGCCATAAAATTCATCGAGAAAACGGAAGTCTAACTTACCGGTCGCATATATGCCGTTCGGTAAAACGCGTCGCATACTTGCAATGACAAAGCGCGCTTGATTACCAGGCTTGAGCGGCTTCTCCATACGTGCCAAGTAGGTACGAATAAAACGCCGCTTACCTTCTTGGGAAACATCATCCCACTGCACATCATAGCCCCTGCCATCTGAACTAATGACGTCAAAAACTCCTTCAGCATATAGCCCATCATCTATGTAACGTAATTCGCGCGGCGCGTGCAGTTCTGGGTCAAGTTTTTTGCCGCGGACCGAATCAAGATCCACCAAACCACCGAGCCCATTGAAGTTATTGTAGTGTGGGAACGTGTGCACTAAGCCAACATTACGCATTTTCGCTAAATTCAAAGCCGCTAGCTTGGGCAGGACGTCAACAAAATAATATTCAAGTGCTTCCCTATCTAAATCTTCTCGTCTGGTAGGCAGATCGGTCGTGAGACCTAATTCGGCAAACTCCTGAGCCCGATGCGGTGCAACCATATTAAAGGCTTGAAAAACCTTGATGAGCGCATCAGGATTAATCCCGACACTGTTTGCATCGCCATCATTAAATATGTCGCCTATTCTCTGTCCGACAGAAGTCGACCGGAGTGTAACAAAAAAGTCCATCTCTACAATAACTTTTGAGGCCTCACTTAATTCTTCGAGAGCCTCAGCGCGATTATCATCAAACGATTCCTCGGTCTGAACTTTATCGAGTAGGCGCGAAATTAAACGAGCCTTATACTCGCCTACACTCAAGACGTCGCCTTCAAATACCAACGACTTTGGCTGCAAATAGCGCAGCGGCCATTCGGTATCAACGCCAGCTTCGCGCATAATGCGAGACGCCCGCACTACGCGCAACAGCGCGTCGCTCTCCTGCAGGCCGTAAGGCAAAAAACCACTCGGTGCGGTTGCCGACCGCATTAAGTCAGGTCGTGTTAGGTTATTACCCTTACTGCTCAACGAAGTATACGGATTGCCATATTCATCCGTCCAGACTTCAGCGTCTGGCGAAGTTACTTCATACGAGCGGCCGTGGATTCCAGATATTTGGCGTAGCGGACTATCTAATGTTGCGTCGTGCGAAACTACCAACGGGACCTTTTCGCCCTGCCACTCATATGGTATCGGCGCGCCAACCGGATTCAACGGCTCGCTGTCTATGTGCGAATGATCAAACGCTGGAACTCTAACAATTTCCATAGCAATTCCAGGTGCTTGTTACGAGCAAAAGGAGCTGGGCAGCCTAGGCTTTGCCACCACCTGTTTTGGCTTTATCGGTTGGCGCTTTCTCAGGATTATCAGACTCGCCAGCCAACAATGCGTCCAAAATTGGACGATCCAGCTCGACTACTTGCACCATTTCTTCACTCAATAAACTATCACCATTTCTAGCAGCCAATTCGCCAACTCGGCTAGCTACATTAATTTGGCGCTGTAGACGTTCAGTATGAGCCATTTCACCAGCCTGTAGTACAGAATAGGCACCGACTTTGGCAGCCCGCAGCTCATCGCCCTTATACGGATCTTGGGCGCCAGCCGCTTCAATCGCTTGCATTGCAGCAGTAAAATTCTGTTCAAATTGTTCTTGTGGACTCGGTTGCTTATCGTCAGCCATATTCTCTCCTTGCGACACCATGTTATTGAATATTTTATACCATGAAACACCCCGACATTCAATAAGAACGTCTGGATAATTTATATATAATCTGCTACAATTTGCCCCTGTACATACCAGTAATGGGGATTGGCCAAGTGGTAAGGCACCGGGTTCTGGTCCCGAGATCGGGGGTTCGAATCCCTCATCCCCAGCCATGTGTCCTGAATCATCATTCAGGGCTAAGAATAGCTCATTCACTCCTGAAATTTTCGTAATATCTTCGGTTCCAGAAATTATTTCCCGGTATGTGGGTGCTTTGTCGAAAATTAAGCCAAAATAACCCGCTTTTGCGACTGGATTCATCTGTTGGAGTAGTAGATACTCAAGGTGTTCCAGAAAATATCGTATATAGTCCATAACGGTACTGATTTGAGTGGTTTCTGCCTGTTTTAGTTTCTCCTTTTGTGCCATTAACGACGCGATCTGATCCTCTGTTTTCATAAGTTCATCCTCCATATATTTAATTGCTGTCTCTGAGTTTAAGTATTTAATCTTATCCATTGCCATAGCAGCAGATGTCTTCTGTTCAGTAATACGTACATCTATGCTCAGTTCATCTTTTTGAACCTCTGCTTGTCGCTTGTTCCACTCAGCGATGACCGCTTCCTCTAGCTCGCTGATCCGCTCTGGTGCTATGCGAATGCTCTTCACGAAGTTCTCAATGGTCTTTTCAAAATCAGCCTTAGGCACTCTGAAATAGTGTCCACGTTTATTACAATGGTAAGCAGGGTAATACTTGCCAAGCCTGCCACGCGACGCACTACCGTAGAGTGGTTTCTCGCATTCTGGGCACATAACCTCACGCTTGTATGGGAAGTCAGGGTTACGGACGCCTTTTTTCACTAAATGCTCTGGTGGTTTACGCCGATATATCTCAACCTCACCATTATTCTCGGTGATAGTAATCTTACCGCGGTTAGCCTTATTAAAGAGTTCTATTGATACCAGTCCGTCAAAATGACACTTCACAGGCTTACCCTGTGTCCATTTCTCAGGATTGACGCCAGCATACACCGGATTTTGAATCATCCTCCAGAATGTCTTGAGGATCAGTTCCTGCCCACCTCTCTTAGCAATAACCCTTGAACGGTCACTCTTATCTCGCAATAGGTCTGTTCTGGACACATAGCCCATTTGATTTATCTTATCGACAATCTGTTCATCGTTAAGTGTGCCTTTAGCCCTCAACTCAAACATCTTGATTATGAACTCGGCTTCTGTGGGATGCGGCACAAGAATACAGCGCTTACCATTAGCTGTCTCAACCTTCTTATTGTCAAAGCCAAAGGGTGGTTTTCTGACCCAGTAGCCCATACGGGCATAGCGTATTTGAGCACCAATCATACGGCTCATAATGTCGCGCATTTCATCCTTGGCTCGTTCGGCCTCTAATATCTCCGCCTTCTGCGTCGGGGAGTAGACGCTCCATTTGTATTCAACGCCTAAGTGATCGAGTGTATTTACTTTTTGCGAGCTAATAACGCCGTATATATCCACCAGCTGCACATCATACTTTTCTAGTTGTAGCTTGAGATGGTCATATGAATAAGAGCCGCCTCGCGTAAAACGATCGATAGACTTAATGATAAAGAGCTGTACACCATTCTTAGGATTCTTGCAGTAATCGATGGCTTCCTGCATGGGCTGCTGTTCTTTACTAGCAGACTCTAGAAATACGAAGATCTTTTTAATAACAAGGTTATGGCTTTCGGCATAGCGTTCAATTTGCTCTTTCTGAGCATCAGGCGAATCGCCCTGAGTGCCTTGCTTTACTGAAGACACCCGAATCGCAGCGACAGCGTTTTTAGGTAAGTAGCGTTGGTCTTCCACGATCTTTGACCCTCACTTGTTTCAGTAACTTACCGCCCTGTGTTTGGTCGGCCTGGATACAGTCAACGATAAGTGCCGCAAGGAACTGTACTTTAGCCTCTGTCGGAAGCTTCACATAATGAGGTAAAGTGTCGGTGTTCTTGTTTTTAGCGCCCTTGGTTCTTGCCATTTTTTATACCCTCGCTTCAGAGATTAACTATCTCTATAGATATAGTATACTATCTTGATAGAGATAGTTGCAAGTACTTTTTATGATAAAGTTTTCCACAAATAATGAATACCCCGATGTATTTATAATTTACACGTTTTAACAGATATAAATTAACCCTATTATTCTTCCTCTTTTATATGTACTATATAGGGAGAAATAACAGAACGGTGGAGAGAGGCAGCAACCATACTAGATGCGAAAGACTATAGCCAGGCCAGACCCTACTGCTAAACCTCAAGTAACTAAAAAACAACTACACATACTGAAACTAGCTTATAAATTTAGATTCATAACAGCACCATTACTAGCTCAGTACAAGAACCTGAAAAGCAGACAATCTATGTTTAATGCATTAGAACGTTTGGTAGAAAATGGATACTTGGACAAACGAGTAACAGGCAATGAATTATTTCAGAACAAAGGCGCTCGCTACTATCTCACGACTGAATCGGTGAAGCTATTGCGCAGTGAAGGCGTCAATGAAAAGGCGCTGCATATTATGTATAACAATAAGTCAGTGTCTGAAAGCTATATAGACCAATATACAAACACCTTCAAAGTCTACCTTGCCTTACGAGCAAGCTATGCAGAAACCTTTCATATCTTCACCAAGACCGAGCTTACTAAGTACAGCTACATGCCCGAGCCCCGACCAGACCTCTACCTAAATAGAATCAAGCCCTCTGCCACTACGAATGAGTACATCCTTCATATCTATACTGATAAGGCACTTTTCATCATAAAGAAGGAGTTTGCAGCACTTCTTGAACACTTTGATTCAGGTGACTGGGAAGCAAGCTCAAAAACTGACTACCCAACCATCTTGCTCGTCTGTGCAGATTCCAGCATGGAAAAGAAACTACAACATCATATTTATAAGACTCTCGACAACGCTGGTATAGACGACTTGCAGATTTATTTGACGACCATGAAGGCTCTGAAGGTCTCAGATGCAACTGCGGCAGTGTGGAGCAGTGTCTATGAGCCTGGAAAGCTTACTGCGCTTTAATTAGGGCTTCCATAACGATTTCGTTGTGGACGCAATGCAGCTATAATCAAACCCAGGAAGGCTTGTGCTCCTTGCGAGGAAACAGAAGCCTTCTTTTTATTTAATTTGTTGGCGTATCCTGACTTGCGTTATCTGCTGCTGGCGCAGCATTTTTCACCTGAGTTTTCTGCTTCTTTGACGGCGCAGCTTTCTTGGGTGCAGACTTTCTTATTTGGGCTACTTCAGGTTTCTGCTTCGTTCCATATGCCTTTCGTGAGTATGCAATCGCACGTTCGGCTATCTTATGGTCATCTTCTTGTTCAAGCAGCATTGTCTGTCCTGACATCGGCTCCTGTGCCTGCAAGGCAGCAATCCGGCAATAGAAAGTATAAGCTGGCAGATTAGCTATTTCGCCCTGCTCAATGTATGGGCTGAATAGTGGTAACATAAGGCGCTCATCGGAAGGACTGCCTGAGCGGAAGCAGATCACCGTCCCGACGTTGGCGAGGATTATATCCACCAACCTTTGTTCATCTTGCTGCGAGGTAGACTGTTCAGCCATTGTCAGGAATAGTTTGTACTTCCGTGCTTCACTGAGCATCTGGACAAAGCTCATAGTCGCAAAGTTCTGGAACTCATCGACATAGAGATAGAAGGGGCGACGATCAGTTTGTTGCAGTCGTGCCCGTTTCAGTGATGCCACTTGAAGTTTTGCGAGCACGGTTGTACCAAACAGCGTTGATGTATCCTCTCCCAGCAAACCTTTGGAGAAGTTACAGATTAGTATCTTGCCAGAGTTAATGACATCGTAGAAATCAACACTAGACTTTTCTTGTTCTAGGATTCGTTTCGCACTGGCTGAGAACAGAAAACGCCCGATCTTAGCAGTGATACCAGCGGCCATCTTAACTCGCTGGAACTCACCAGCCTTACCCAGCTCGTTATCCCAGAAGTTCTTGAGGTCTTGGTCTTCGAGTGCTTTAGTGACTGAACGACGATACTTTTGGTCATTCAAGAGGCGAAAGATCGTAAAGAGCGTTGCGCCTTCTACTGTCAGAGCAGTTTGAATGGTATTACGTAGTACGTATTCAATACGGTGTCCGCCTGAATCATCCTCGGAGAATATTTTACGTAAGACCGAGATGGTTGATTCAGTGATCAGATCTTTCTCGCGCAGTAAGTCGTCGCCAGTAAGACTAGCGTCAAGTTCTAGCAAGTTGATGCCGACGGGATGCATGAGGTCATCCGGGTTCATATAGATAACATCCTGAATGCGATCTTCTGGCACATGACGCAGAATTGTTTCAGCGAGATCGCCATGCGGATCAAGCACTGCGATACCTTTACCCGCCTGCATATCCTGGACAATACCATAGAGAAGCATCGTGGTTTTACCATTGCCCGTACCACCGATGATGTAGATGTGGCGCTGGCGCTCAGCACCGGTTAATCCAATTAGCGTTTCAACTCCGTTGTGGCGATTCATGCCAAAAGCCACATCAAGCGTAGTGCCTTGTTTGAGTGAAACCGGTGCCGGTAGAGTGCGGCTGAGCGATGTAATAAGATTATCGGTCTTACTAATGTCACTTGCTGGGAAGTGGTACAGGCTGGCCAGCTCAGAAGAAGATAATATGAGTGCATTTCGCTGAAACAATGTCGGTAATCTCCGGCGAGCTAAAGCTACGCGTGTTGTTTGCACTGGTGGCAGCTGTGGCTTCTTACGTAAGCTTTGATACTGTGGCACGCTAAAGCCATCTAGTGACGAGCGCAGTGCGCTCAAGTGCTCTTTTGGTGTATCGCTGTTAATAAGCAGTCGTAGGCTCACTTGAAACAGTGGCTTGCTGACTTTCTTGTGCATGGTGTCCATTAGCTCTAGTTCAAATACACTGAGTGTCCGGGCTGGTCGGTCATCGCGGCGAATAGCTGTTTGCTGATGTAGTTGTTTTTGTTTTGAATCGTAATAGTTTTTATGTCCATAGGTGGTGCCGACATAGATTTCACTGGTCAGATCAGCAATACCTTGTACGCCGCGCTGGGCAATACTGGTTCCTCTGCTGAATTTCGATAGCCCTTGGCCGCCAACTTGCTGCAAAATATTCTCGTTACCTAAGATGCGATGCGACAACCTCTCAGCTTCACGCAGTTTAATGGGCTTAGCAACCAGCTGTAAGGTAAGTTGCTCGTTTTCTCTCAAGTTCGCCATTGCGCTCGTGACATAGGACAGTGGGTCATGCTCTTCAACGGCAGAGGTCAAGGTCAGGGGCAGTACGAAGTGGCCAGCTTGCTTGAACTCAATAACTACAGGTACTGAGGCCGTTTCATGCTTCACTTGTTTTACTTTGGCATCAGGAATGTAGGCCACGATCATTTTGTGGACGGCCTGGGCGTGCTGCTTTTCGACCTGCACGAGATAGCGAATACCATGCTGCTTAGTGGAAACGATCTCAAAACTCATGACCGGTTCACGGTTCAGTATTTTGTCTTTGAGCCGCCTAGTCACGCGCAGACCATGCAGCACGGAAAATAATTGCTCGGTTGCAGCTGGTGTTTTGTTAATACTCGCTGGCGGGGTAATTTCCAGCCACGCCATATGGCGACTCAGCAGTGCTCGTAGGTTGAGGATTGTTCGAACAAGTACCAAAAGGCAGTAAATGATCAGCAAACCGAACACAACCCACAGAGCGGTAATGATATATGGTTTTATCAGCTGCAAGGCCTCCATCTAGCGCACCTTGTTATGGATAAAGCTGTAAAAGATTGCGGCATCTTTGGGAAAGGTGCGGGTCGAGACAATATTTAGTCCCTTCACGTTCATCTCGGATATCGTCCAACTGCCGTTTGGCTCAACCTTGGTGACGAACGCCACATGCCCCCAATAGCCACTGTCTGTCTGGAAGACTGCTCCAGGTAAAGGAGTGTTATTCACCTCATAGCCATCTCGTTTAGCATAATCGTCCCAGGTGTTCGCATTGCCCCAGGTAGTCGGGATGGGGTTATTTGCCCACAGTCGCTGGGCAAACGACCAGTAGGTACAGTTGCCCCATTCGTAGGTGTCACCAGGCACTGGCCCACCCATGTAAAAGCCTTGCAGCTCAGCCGCTTCAGCGTTCGGAACGCTCGAGAGAAACGTGAGCACACTTGACCCCATTGCCGTCACTGCCATGAACGGCAGCGATAGAATGATCGCCATTGTAGCGAGTACTAGGCCAATCTGTTTCTTCGTATTACCGCCCGTCAGCAAACCAATAGCAAACAGGCCAGCGTTCACGAGTACAGCTCCGCAGGGTTGGTGGTAATGAGGGGGTGTTCTTTATCGCTGGCAACAACCTTGACGGCCACGTGATGCTGATCAGCAATAATCAAGGCGTCACCTCGCTCACAGGTCAGCAGATAACTTTGTTCGTATTCACTCAAGTTAAACTCACTGACCACATTTTTAATAGTGGTGGTATCTTGGCGCATCAGGATTCGGAGGGCAGATTGACTGGCGATAGCGCGGCCGTAGTCAGATCTTAAGAAGTCGTTTGCTTGCTGGGAGATGATCGATACACCTAAGTAGTACTTACGAGCGCGGCGCACCAGGCCGGACACAAACCGAGCCGATTGTTCGTGCTCAAGTAACATCCAGCCTTCGTCTATGATGAGGAGCCGCTTTTCTGGTCTTGCTTTGACTTGGTTTTGGACGAAGTTGGAGATTATCAGCATCATGATTTGCCGCAAGCTTTCCGGTAAATCTTTAATGTCAAAGATTACTAGGCGGTTATCTAGTTTGATGTTGGTTTGGGCATTAAAGACATCTGCTAGCGACCCAGATATATACTTCTCCAGTCGTTCGCACAGTTTGAGCTGGCCTAAGGTTTGTAATTCAGCATAGAAATCTTCGAGCAGAGGCTGCGTACCTTTGGCTTTTTTGTAAACTCGTAAGATTGCCTTGTCGACGGCGGCTTTTTCGCGGCCAGATAGCCCTTCGGCCATCAGGCTAATGACTTCAGTTAAGTCTTGGGCGTGCTCAGAAAGATCACTAATATTGTGGAAGGTTGTAGCAAGGTCAAAAGGATTCACCTTTTCTTTACTCTTGGCACTGAGTTTTATATACGTACCACCGACTGATTCTGTCAGGCGCTTATACTCCCGCTCAGGGTCAATCACAATAACCTTAGTGCCTTGCATAAGCTGACGGAGTATCTCAACTTTGGTGGTGTAGCTCTTACCACTGCCACTCTGCGCAAACACAATCGAGTTCGCGTTGTGCAGGCTAAAGCGATCTAAGATGACTAGGCTGTTATTTGATTTGTTGACGCCATACAAAATGCCCGATTCCTGGACGAGTTCGGATGACATGAATGGGAATGTCAAAGCGGCAGAACTGCTATCTAAGTTGCGCTTCTGGTGCAGCTGGTCTTCACCCCTAGGTAAGATAGACTGCAAGGCTTCGAGTTGTTCATAGCGGGCAACTTTGGAGTAAAACAAACGAGCTGACATGGTCGCTTCCAGTAACTTGGTTATCTTGTTCAGCTCCTCCAAGCTATCTGCTCGCACGCAAACATAGATACTCATCTGAAACAGTTTTTCCTGACCACGCTGGATCTTGTCTCTGAGCTCAATGGCCGACTCGAGCGGGTCGGTTATCTCGCTGCCAACAATTTTACCGGCGCGCATCATGGCACGCTTAGTGCTCTCAAGCTCCGTAATCTTACGGTGCAGTTTCGGTAGTGCCGATAATGCGTTTACCTCATGAAGGTGGTAACTAATGTCGGTGTCGTGATTAAAGTTAATCAAGCTATCCATCCAACCAGAGCTTGCCACAAAAGGATAGCCAGAAATATACAGTGTACGGATGTAAACCCCGTCGATCATCAGGTAATCTATGTTTTCTTCGAGTCCTGAATAGCTCAGCACATCAAGCGCATCTTGCTCACCAAAGGTAATCGATAATTCGCGGCGCTTTTCTTCCCGCGCTTCGCTCCGTTTCTTGAGTGGGGACAACAACTTATCCATTACACACTCCTTTCTACAAGCGCACTGTTAATAGCAAGCATCATGCGACTACTGAGTGGTTGCAGTTTCGCTTGAGCCGGACTGTAGAACGTATAGAACAAATCGAATAGTTCAAGATCGGTTAGTTGGGTGGTGTGCATACCGAGTCTGGTCATGCCTTTACTGACAATGTCGACTTTGAGGTTGAGCTGCTCTTGCACCAGCTCAAAGTTAGCCTTTGCACCGGCACTATATGGAATCACGATGTAAAAATGGCGCGTCAAGATTTTGTTAGTCGTAATGAGTGAGCGGATAAACTCGTCGTAGTGTTTTAGCTGCGACCTATAGATTGCCTCAGGCTCATCCTGCAGCCGCTCATTTAAATCTTCTAGGTACTTATCCATATCTATTTCACGAGTACGGATCAAGACTTGCAGGCTGGTACCGACGGAATTTAGAAAACTCTCATAGGTATCAATAATGGCGTCCTGCTCAACTTCGCTTTTGAGTTCAAAGTTGAGCGATGAGACTTTCAGTACCGCCCGGTACTGGTTGCCAGGCAGGATCAGAATACCGTCACGCACCCCCTTAATGGCGACTTGTTGACGACTAGATGTTTTGTTCTTCGATTTCTGTAAGGCGAACATGAATGCCTCCTTTCTTGGTTGTTTCAAATCTGAGCTTAGATGCAGGATTCTCAATAGCAGCCAGCACCCGGGCTTTATCTGGAAGAGCCAGCTTTGGCAGATGGTGATGCTCACGTGCATCGGACTTTTCATTACTTGCTCTATCATCGGCTTCAGATGACTGGGCATACATTTCGCGGTAGGATACGGTATTTTTGTTGAACAGATAGTACTTTGGTCGTAGGTTATAGCGCAGGATGGTCACTAACCACAGCGCCACAATCTTGCCTTTAATACGGATAGCCAAGATACAGCAGAGGACGGTCAGTACACCAATGAGGACGTACTTATACCAGGCACCCTCCATGAACGGCGGCAAGCCTGCAAACAATAGAGCTGAAATAAACACCGGGCAAACGAGCAGTAACATCTGCGAGAAGCCGAGACTGCCCATAATCCTATCTTCGACGGTGGTGACCTGAGCTGGTACAACAGTTATCTTCATGACTTATTCTCCTTTGTCTTATTCGTAGACTGCTTTTGCTTCATGCTTTCGACTGCCTCATCGCGCGAGGTGCCTAGCTTTGGTGCTTCGTAGCTAGTACCTGTCTTGGCGCGTGGGGATGGCATTGTGTTTTTATCTGTCTTTGGTGTGTGGCCAGTATTTGGTTGCTTGTAGCCACCAGTGCCTGAATTTCTAGAACTCGACTTCGTAGTGCTACTGCTCATACTGCTGCGGCTCGGTACTTTACCGGCAGCGGCACTGGCCGCTGCCTTACCGTGACCAGTCATGTAACTGACGCCGTTTACAAACTGACTACCCAGCATGCGGGCATTACGAGCTCCCATACTGACGTAGCTAAATTGCATCATGACGCCTTGAGTTTTGAGCAGGGCTAGCACAGTAGCCAGTCCCACCACCATACTCATGAGCGTGTCGGGAAGTGCGTCGTCCTGGCCAACAGCCATGCCGGTAAACAGTGACGAGGCCAGGATCAGGATGATCACATGTACAAACAGTACAAAGATGGTCGACAAGTATGTTTTAGCCGCCGTTTCAGAAAAGTCCCGGAAACCCGGGACTAACCATAGCAGCACAATCAGCGGTGAAATCACCGCCCCAATAAAGAGTGTCACCAGACGACCAACGTAGTAGACCAGTAAAATAACGGTGAAGATGAGAAACGCCAGCATAACGAGCAGAGCCGCCAGTCCTTGACCGCCCGCTTTCTTCACCACTTCTGTCAGTGTTGCCCAGACGGAGCTGGCCCCACTGACTTGCGAGACAGCATTAATCAGGACGTTGGACATTTCAATGATGCCGTCGATCAGAAAGATTGAGCTGTTCATGAGCACAAACACCAGGCCAATGCGTGGCAGCATGTGTTTAAACTCAATCTCATCGAAGCCAAAAGATGCGGCACTCATCACGTGCAGGCCGATGAGGGCTAAGATAACAGCGAACAGCACATTGCAGATGCCGACAATTGCCAGCCACAGGTTAAACACACTCGGGTTACTGGCCATAAGTGGCGTGGCTTTCGTGAAGAACTCGAGCGCTGCCAAAAACGGTGCGGCCACTGCTTGAATGATGTTATTGAGAAAACCAGTAACCGCCTTGATGAGCACGTCCACCAGACCATTACCAACGTTATCCGGCGGAATAGCCTGCAAGTTGGGTAGTGTTGCCCCTTGGGTTGCCGTCGGATTCCCATACGCACTCGATAAAATCGAAGTGATCGTCAAGGCGCTCAAGACGATCACTAAGCCTAGTAGTGCATTACGAAGCACTTTCTTGGCATGATCCATTTGCACTGGCTTACCGCTACTCGTCATGTACAAGTAGCCGGAATTGACTACAAAGAACACGCAGACTATCGAGCCAAGTGCGGCAAACGTACGAATGGTTGGTGTCACCCAATCACGCATGACAGAAATAGCACCTGATGTATCGGCGAAGAGTGTTAGGGGTAAGTTAAGTACACTATCCATGCAACCATTCCTCGTTAACTATTTAAAGATCCATCTAGCCTCCAAAAGCAGACGTAGCCAAGCTCGTCACAATATTGGAGATCACAAAGGCCGCAATCACGATGGCAAGCCCTATGGCTGACCACGTAAGCGTCCGCTTTGCTTTATCCAACTGCTCTGGGTTGCCACTGCTGGTGATGTAGGTGAATCCTCCGACCACAAAAAAACCGGTCGCGATGAGACCGGCTAAACCTGCAATGACCTTTATGATCGAGCGTATGAAGTTCTCCACTTGCCCGATATCTCCCCCGGCTGCTAGTGCCGGGGCGCTCACAAACAACGGCATCCCCACTGCCGCGAATAGTGCTACAAATAGCAGCTGTTTTTGACTTCTCACGTTGTTATCCTCCTTTGTGCCTCTACATTTATCACAGCTTGCAATATTTGCAAATAGTTTTTTAATAAAGATAAGCACAATAAAATAACACCGCTAAGGTGTTGAAAACGCTTACAATGAATTTGAAAAATCTTTCACAATGTGACGAAATTCACACGGGAATTTAATGATTATTTAATGAAAACAAGCGCAAAAAGTGCAACGCCAAGCCACATGTCCTCGCTTTTTATCAAACTATATGGCAAAACATGTTATCCTCGTTCAACTGTAGCAACTTAACTACTAAGAAGGAGTACATATCATGTTTACACTACAGCAATCACCACTCGCAATCACTGAGGTGCGAGACATCCGTGGCAGGCGAAGATCAAGCTCAACCATGCCAGGTTTTCGTAAGGGCATATCGCCAAAGACAAAGGGGAAGAAGTTTCCACCAGACCCTATTGCAGTAGAAGATATCTTTAAGCTAATAAAGGCCTGCGAGCCACCTAACTACCCAAAGCCACGTCTTGACCAGCAACTAGGCGCACTGCGCTTGCAAGCCCTGATTGCACTACTATGGCGTTCGGGACTACGCATAAGTGAGGCACTGGCGCTTGAAGAGCGTGATCTCAACCGTCATGACTTTTCCATCACGGTGCGACATGGAAAGGGAGATAAGCGTCGCGTATCTGCCATGGACGAGTGGGGATGGCAAGCGCTAGAGCAGTGGCGTATAGCAAGAAAGGAGCTGCCGTATGGAGCATTGTTTTGTGTCCTTACGGGATCGACAGCCGGAAGGTCTGTCCATGCGTCTGACATACGGCGACAACTAAGGCGTGCTGCCAAACGAGCTGGGTTGAGAAGAAGAGCTAATCCGCATTGCTTCCGACACGAACATGCGGTTGAGTTATGGCGTGAAGGTATTGATGTATATCGCATCCAACAACAGCTTGGTCATGCCAGACTGGATGTGACTGCACTCTACCTTCGTAGCGTTTCACCTATTGAATTACTGGAACCGATTGGTAAAAGAACCAGGCCTATGATGCCGGTGCCCCATACAAAATATCTACCAACTCGATAAGCAAATAGTTGGCTGTGTATTTAGGCGAGGGTGCTATCTGACTCTCACAAATCCCCAAGCGTGGAGATCAAATCAGGTCGACACTTTGAAAAGTTCCCCCGGATCGCACCTTCAGCGCGATGTCGCGCTGGTGGGTCACGATCACGGGCAGGTACGCGGGGACGGAATCCGAGCCGTCATCGTCTGTGGCAACTACCTGAAGCGTGAAGGCGCCCAACTCCGTTGGGGTGAAGGTCACTGTGGCTGTGTCTGCACCGCTGAGCGCCGGAGCCGTTACGTTGGTGCCCGTCGCGTTCTGTTGCCATGCCCACGAAGCGATTGCGCCATCGGAGTCTGTTGCCGTGGCCGTTGCTGAGTACTCCTCTCCGACCGTGGCAACGATGTAGCCAGGCGTGATTGAGCCGACCGCAGGGGGTTGATTGACATTGGGAGGGATTGCGACTGTCCACCTAGCCCACTTCCCGGTAGTGGTTGCCGTCCACGAACTCCCGTCGGTCGTCCCCGGGGTGGCTTTTGTTGCGTGAATCGCGGTCGCATAACTAGCGCTGCTTCCGGTGCTCGCGGCCTGGTCATCTGGACTCCATGGGCTACCAGGGTCGGTCAGGGTGTTGGCTCCACCTTCGACCGCAGCACCGGCAAGCACGAGGTTGTCGACGGTGGCAGTAGTAACCGTCAAGACCGGACGAGAGATCGTCGCCGCCACGTTGTTACCGTTCGCCAGCAGGTGTGCGAGGTTAGTCGGGCCGCCGCGGACCACGAACACCGACGTGGTCCATGCTCGGCTGATGGTCGCCGACGCTGGAGTGAACGTCGATCCCTCTTCGCCGCCCGATGCGATCTTTGCCGCCACCGTGATGGCAGCTACGGTGCTGCCGCTCCGGATCAGTTCGGTAAAGCCGCTAGGGACGACCGGGGCGGTGCTCGTGTTAAGTCCGGCGACGTGCCATGCGCAGATGATGATGTCGCCCGGCAGTACCGCGGGCGAGCTTGGAAGGGTGATTCCGGGGGAGGTGGTGTCCGCCCCGAACCCGTGGACGTCCTTGGAGACGATCGTTGGAGCGCTCATAGCGGCGGACACTCCGGCCAGATGGCTGCGAGGTTTGGAGGCGGCGGCGTCTTCATGGCCGCACCACGGTTGGTATTCGTGCCGTCCGGGGTGTATGTGCCACTCAGGCCGTTGTAGGTGTTATTCGCAAAGAGACTAAGCAAGCCGTCAGCGGTGAGACTCGCCTGACCTTGCCAGTCACAACCCTGCACGTATTCGCGCCAGATGTCGTAGCCCGGATTCGCGATGTTGCCCCAAACGTTGTTGCCGCCCGTAGCGCCGATGAAGCAGTTGTCCCAGACGAATTCGCCCTGCAAGGTCGGGTTGAACTGGAACGCCGAGTTGAGCGACGTGGTCGCGCCGATGACAGAATCCCGCCATGTGAAGTCCTTGGCGATCCTCGGTACGCCAGGGCTGAACTCTCCCGATGCGTACGCTTGGAAAACGTCCCCGTGGACGCCAGGCGTGCCGGCGCTCGGGTTGCCGGTGATATCTACACCGGCCGCGAGGTGGACGCCGGTTACGTCCTTGTCGAACGTCGCCGTTACGACATCGCCGTCGGAGAAGCTGCGGTCGATATCTCCCCGACGGAGCGCAAGGCGGTAGTCCGGCCCGACGAGTGTTAGTGAAGCCCACTCGGTGCCGTTGACGCTGACCGTGGCGGTCACTGCGTCATGCCGGCTGTCGTCGAGATACATGAGGAGCGCCAGGTTCGGCGGGCCGAAGCTGTACTCGCCGTCGCAGATCCCGAGCGTCACGGACGTGCCCGCTTGGACCGCTCCATCGTTGTGGTAGTCGAACGGGCGACCAGGATTGGCGTACGTCGTCGCGCCGACCGTCCAGTCATCGTCATACAGCGTCACGGCCATGGGGGCGAGGTAGCAGCCGTCGAACAGGGGGCCTTGGCTGCCGAAGTTGCAGAAGTCCTGAACGTAGAAGAACTGCCAATCCGGCTGGACCCATTCGCAGAGGAAGCAATTCGAGCATGGATCGGTGAGTGCCCGGAACTGGATGAGAATTGGATCAAGGTTCCGACATCGCCAGAAACCAGAACCGTGGGCGGTGTTGTTGAGGTATGCCTGGCACTGATCGGTACTAGGCGCGTATTGCTTTTCGAAGTCCAGTCCAGCGAAGGTGACGTTTGCGCAACTGCTCGAGAGCAACCCAACGCTGCATCGTTCACCAAGCCGTGGACGTACCAGAACGTTCTCTGTCCATGACGCGGAGTTGGAGTTATTCGGAATCGTGATCTGACCGGCCAGAGAGCTAGCGGTGATCTCGATTACCGACCCGCCTCCGCTGGGACCGAGCGCCGCTACCGCCGCAAGCAACTCGGAGATGGAGGCGACCTGAATGTCAGCCGACGTGGAATACGCGGGTGTTTTGGGTGGGACTCGCTCGCCGTTTGGACCACGTCCCACGAAGTTCCCCGACATTTTGCGGCGGAGCTTCGTCATCAGACGCTCGTATCTGCCCAAAGGTCGTCGTCTACGGCATTGATGGGCTCGACCGACCCAATCCAATGCACGACGGCGTAGCCGGCGGGACGCGCGGTGTTCGCGTTGCCGCCGTGCACTACGACTCCTAGCCCATCGCTCTTACTTACCACCACAAGCGGGGCTCCAGTATGAGCATCTATGGCTTTGCCAGTATCGTTTGAATCGGTTGACTTAGTAACGACTGTGGTAGGTATTTGTGCGGGGGTTAGGGTTGTGCCGGTGAGGGATGCTACACCACCGCTCGCACCTTTTTGACTTGCAGGAATAGCATTGTCTGCAGCGTCCAGAGATGTTTGGACATCACTGGCTAGTTTAGTCTTAGCTATGGCTGCAGTAGCGGATACTTTGGCATTAGTTACTACTCCGTCTTTCAGTGAGCCATCACTAGCATGGCTTTGTTCTAGAAAGTCATTGAGGATGTCTCCCCAAGAACCTTGGTCTCCTCCTGGTGTTGGGAGTCTACTGGGCATGGCTATATAGTGTCCCTGGAATTAGAGCAGATAGTATTGTTTATTTTGTCCCTCATACTAGTTATGATTATCCATAGACTGGTTTCGCCTGTCAAGTAAGGTACTTTGTCGTGTTGTGTGGTTGTGTTCATATTTTTACTTGTTCGCCTCATTGCTGCATAAGCATTATTACAATTAATAGCAGTCTAGCAGATAGAAATCAAGCTCGATTGTGACTTATAGTCCGTAGTCTCATAAGCAACATGTTGCCACTATTGAGTATATGGCACGTTTAAGCACTCAGCAGAAACTTGGTAAGAGAGTACGTGAGTACCGACTAGCTGCGGAATTATCCCAAGAAGAACTAGGCTTTATGACTGGATTAGATCGTACATATATATCTGGTATTGAGAGAGGGGTACGCAACCCTTCCGTCAAGAACGTAGAGAAGATCGCCAAAGCACTAAAAATAAAGATGAAGGAATTGTTCCGGGATTAGGCTTGGTCGCCAGGCTCAAGCAACTCAAGCCCCTTAATTTTTGGCATTGCACCGGTACCTAGTTGTCCTTGCATACTGCCAATAATATTAGCTGTGCTACCCAGTAGCTTCTTAGCCTGTGCTTCACGTTTTGCCCATACTCGATCAAAGCTTGCCTTCTCCTTAGTGATGTCGGTAATCATCTCCATGTAAACTTCAACCATTGCCTCGATTTGCTGTACAAACTCATGACTCGTCACGAAGGTATAGAGAGCGTCCGCGCTCGTACCTCGATGCTTAGTAATGGCCTTTTCGCGAGCCACATCAAGCAAGCTTTTTCGAAGCAGGGCAGCAAGTATCAAAGCCGATGCTGGCTTCGCAATCCATACACCATTATGAAAATGTATTTCTCCATCTATATCTTTAGGCATCACTTCGGTAATAATGACCGGAATATTTGCCTTAGTCTCTCGGAGATCATTCTTGAGTTTTGCAATCCAGCCCTCAGTCCAAGCTTTCGTGCGTTTGATTTCCCACAGAATTACGCCACACTCATTGCCTAAAGGTGTACGCACGGAGTGCTTAATATCTGCGCCTTTGATGCCTTTTTCTACAGGCGCAATTAAATCATCTTTGAATTCAGCTGATAGGGCATTTTCAAGGTCAAGTTCAAGAATCTCGCCCTGCATTTGTTGCGAACCTTGATTAAGTTTTCTTTGTAGGTCTTCGTTAGCCTTTCGGGCAGCCTCTAGCTGCTTATCTTTCTCGGCAAGCTTGAGACGTTGTTTTTCGTCCGCAGACTTATCGGCTGCCTCACGAATCTTAGCCTCTTCCTCAGTGAGCTTCTTTTGCATTTCCAGCTCAGCATTTTCAGCCGTTTTTCTTGATGCACGAAGCTCAGTAGTTAAGGTGACTATCTGTGTTCTCAATTCCTTATTTTCTTTTCTATCTTCTTCGCTGGCAGACTCCAGTTGCTTGAGTTTTAGATCAATCTTAGCCTCGGCAGCTGTACGAGCTTTTGTCTCAGCGTCCTTTCGAACCTGTTCAATCTCAGCAATATGTTTTTTATGCTCAGCTTCAAGTAATGTTTTCTCAATATCTTTGGTAAAAGCCTCAGTAAGCTCAACCTCTCTGCCGCAATGCGGACAAGTCAGTTTATCCATTATTTTCCCCTGAAATTACCTTCATATAACTAACTATAGGGATCGCATCAAACCCATCAGTCTCTTTATTTTCAATGAGTTGCCTCCAATAGCGATCTGCTTTGAATGGCTTACCTTCTGTGCCAGAAGCATCATACTGAAAAGGATCACTCAGTTTTATGTGTGCTGGCTCAAACGTCTCCTCAAAAACAAGAAAATGCTTTGACTTTTTATTGTCTAAATCTGCATAAAATTGTTCTGCGATACTTTTTTGGATACCTGCCGTAAACTTTGGACTGGTTGTATTATTGTCCCACCCGCTGTTAGCGTCGGTATCGCAGATTACACTGTAAGGTATATTAAACTTTGAGAATATTTTCTGGTAGAAGGGGATGTTAGTACATGAGTGACAATTAACTACGAATACATCTTTCTTTGACTTAAACTCCTGCTGAAAACCGCGCCAAATAATTGCCTCTGTGTCTCCTTCAACAAGCACAACCTCGTCAGCATAGAATGATTCGCAGATAAAAGGATCGAATCGAAGTATCTCATAAATCTTATTCTTAACAGCTTCATCTGTCTGCTGTTCGGGGTTCTTAAGATCTTCTTTATTAACCTGGAACAGGGAAGTTGATGCATCTTCTTCCCGAGTCATTCTTACTAAAGATGTGTGGTCTTTGCTTATATCTATCATTTGAGGGGAGTGTGATGCCGAGAGAACCTGAAATGGCATATCATCATCGCTAACCTCATATATTAAATCCCGTAGTTTCTTCGTGAGTGTTGGGTGTAGAAACAGTTCGGGCTCTTCAAACAACACTAGATAGTTCTTTTCTGCAACTCCCGTCTCCCGCAGCTCGTCACGCATCAGCATTAATAGAAATATAGCCATACGCACAGCACCATGCCCCATTTGCATGTATGTACTAGCTTTGTTTGTATCGGTTTTATTAAAGGTAATCTTAAAGTCTTTACCTAATTTATCGTGAGTATATTTCACCTTTGAAGTACCATCATCGATATCCACTTCATAGTCACTAAATAAAGCGCTGAACTTCTCATTCACCTTAGTGCGATATTCTGAAATCGCAGTCTTGCTATAAACCTTGTCTTGCAGATTTGAGATCTTCTCTTCGGCGTCCTTTAATTCCTGGCTTTCTTGATCGGAAAGTTTTTTTGTGGCTGCTTCTTTCAAGATCTCGTTGACTATGTCTTCGACTTGTTTTTCACTTGGCATTGCTTGAATAAAGAGTGGTTTCAACATCAAAGGCTTAAACACGGAGTGAGCGCCTATCCCGCCATAGGCCTTAACATCCCAAGTCTCTGTCTTTATATTATATGTCTGGCTAGATGGAGACTTGCCTTTGTCTGCATACTGCCAAGACTTTTTAATCTTAAGCAAGCCATCGCTTAAATAGTTTTCTTTTAAGTTATCGAATTTGTTTGAGGTTCCCTCATCGATAATCGGTTTATCCTGTGACTCATCGATCCTGAACCACGCCTCGACTTCAATATCATTCTCCGCAGAATGGTTATAGTCGTCTGGGGTAATTTTATCTTCATAAAATACCTCATAGGCTCTAAGAAAAGTGGACTTACCAACATTATTTTGTCCAAAAATAAAAATAGCATTCGCTTCCTCAAAGTCTATATAATTGCTATCTGTACCTCCTGAGATACATCTGAAATTGTTTACAGCAAACTTTACTAGTTTCATTCGTCTTCAATCTTCTTATTCCTAAACCATATATTTCCTTATTATTCTACTACTTTTTGCCTCTCTTGTCAGATAGAGGGGCATGCTACAATAATTCCAGAATACTATGAGTGAAAAAACAAGACGCACCATTGCTAAGAACCTGAAACAGATTCGCCTCAGAAAGGGGATGACACAAGCGGATGTCGCCAAAAAGGCAGGCGTTAGTGTGAACTACTATGCCCGTATTGAACGAGCTGATGTACGAGTCTCTGCCGAGGTAGTGCTAGATATTGTCAAAGCCCTCGGCGCCAAATCAACCGATGTCTTTGAAGTTTAGGACGACCTCTTAAGATCTTTGAGGAGTTTTTCGAGAAGCTCAGGGTTGGAGTGAGACATTTGATGCACGCCAGCCCGTAAGTCTTCAAGCAGAGCAATAGCTTTCTCTGGTGTCGCATTCTCAGGATCATGAATTTTTAGAAAGCGTATCGTGCTCTCAATATCTTTTTCATTGATTTCGTAATCTTCTGCCATAATACCCTCCATTTTACCAGTAAAATCGCTTTAGCCCCAGAAACTGTATCATCTGCTTGGCTAGTTGCTCCGACTCAATGCGCCGCATGATCTCTCTGCTATTGCTTTGAGAGAGAATATTAAGACTACCTTCCCATAATATGCGGCTATCGAGTACGGCTATCTTGCGGTGATGGTAATCGTTAAAGAACTTAACTTTAACACCCATCTCCTTGAGGCGTTTTGTGACGATCCAAGCTTGAATTCTCAGGAGTTCATCATGATGCCCCGGAAAACGTGTATGTACACGTATCTTTACACCTTTTTTGATGAGTTTGCGCAGGCTGGGCTCTAACAGGGTAAGCCTGTTAGTTGTCATGTAGGGACTCTCGATAAGGACTTCATGCTTAGCCTTCTTGAGATCACTCAGGAAGCTATTGTAGAATGTTCTGTCATCAAAAAGCCTTGAAGTTAGGAGGTCGTCAGGAGAGGTCTTGCGTGAGCTAAACATCGTGTTCCTCCAACTCTGGATATGAGACTTTACCCTCTATATATTCGAAGCCAAGACTGTCTAGTTTTTGATATATACTGAGTAATGTTGGATAAAGGTGGTTCCACCTACGGGACACTAGCCCAGCCACGAAAAGGCGAGTCCATTTGGGCTCGTTTTTTCGCTGTTTCGAGTGGGGATTTTATGGTATGTATAAATATTCTTAAACTCTGTTGATATGCCTTGATAATTAGATTGCTAGATTGCATCATTTGTTGCATTATGTTAGTTTCTAGAGAAGATGGCAAAAATCATTACTGTTTCTGGACCACGCGGAGTTGGCAAAAGTGCCCTTATTGATGGACTTCGTGATAGCTATGGCATACGACCTATAGTGCCCTACACAACGCGAGAACCTCGTCCGCACGAAGTTGACGGAAGAGACTATAACTTTATTGGGAACCGAGAGTTCGATACGATTCGCCGTACAGTTGGCATGTTCGATGTGTTAACGCTTGGTGAAAACAAATACGGCACTCCAATAAGGGAATTTGACAATGTCATTGCAGCCCCTAATGACTCGATTGATCGCATACGGACAATTAACTTAGCTGCCGGAAGTGCCATTGAGCTTCGCAGAGAGATGGGCGAGCAGGCAGTAGGTTCAGTTTTTGTTTTGCCCCGAAGTTGGACTGACATTGAGCAGCAAATGCGTGATGGAGGCTTGTCCGAGGAGGCTATTATGACTCGAAGAGCATCTGAACCAACAGATCTTACTATGTTGCCAGCATTTGATCACATTGTCGTAAACGAATACGGACGACAAGAAGAAACTTGCACTAACGTTGCGGGATATATTTTAAATTTTGCGGGATTACGTGTTAGCTAACTGCTAAGATTGCACAATTTCGAGCATACGACCCAGCTGCCGCTGATTTGTACGCACAAACGAATTCATGGCCGCAGACAGCTGCTCTTTTGTTCTTGTACTCGTCTTTTCATAACTTATGAACCGCACAGGATACAGAGGTGTAGCAAATTTATTATCTAGAATCTCATGTGGCAGCAATACACCTCTGGCACTAATGACGTCTACATATCGACTAACGATTTCCTTCATTTCTTCATCAAGTGCCTTGTGCTCCTCGACCGAGGTTGCTGTGTCGATTTGACTATAGCACTCGTCAAATCTTGTTAGATATTCACAAGGGTTAACGATATCGCCATATCGTGCAAAAATAACCCTCTGACCAGCAAAATACTTACGGGCAGCCATCCCATGCCGCTTCGCGTCATCAATTGCCCCATTGTAGGTCTGGGCCTGCATATAGTCTGCACGAAACGAACTGAGCATATCAGCAATTTCTATACCGCTTTCATCGCAAAGGTCAGTGTATTGATCAAGGGTAGGTAGATTAGTGCAAGCTTCTAGCCATTCGTAGTAATCCTCGAATAATGGGTTACTACTACGTTCCTGAACCATGTGTTGAATATTCTGAAAATTCCACATAAAGTCATCTCGAAACACGCCAGAATACTTTTGTTCGTAATCCAGTATAGAATCTTCGGATGCGTTAAGCATTCGGAATCCGATTGCATCGCCGGTAAAACAAAAGTATGTGTTGGCAGCCAGCAGCTTATCAGTGTCGGGCTTTCCGCTCGACTCAGCAATTGAGCGATATACAGGGAATATCTTGCGCTTATCTAAGTCATATCCTTTAGCCTCAATCTTTGAGTCGGCAATAGCAACCATATCTGCCAATACCAATGTTGTTGCTTCAGACATGAGTCGATGGGCTAGGTAGAGCGATACACTGTACGCATCGTTAGCTTTGTTCCCAAGCAAGGGATCTGTAGGGACAAAGTGATATAGGTCGTGGAGCATGAATGTTCCTTCATGAATCGGATCGGCCTTTTTGAAAACAGGCAAGCCACCATTCAGTGTAGAATTCCAGTAAGCACGTTGGGATGGATAATTACCCGCCTTAAGGAATAGCCCGCGCTCATTACAAAGATAGCGCAAAACGTTGCCGTATTTGGGGTCCAGGCGAGTTAAATCAAATATGAAGGGATTCCGCGATATCCAGTTCGTTGGGTCAATGTCTAGTCTTGGAGTTTCTCCAACGTATGACTTAAGCACCTCCTCATCTGTTCGCGAAGTCTGGTCAGAGAGACTCAGCCCTAAGCCTCGCACCGCGATATAAGACGCAGCCCGAGCCAATCCTTCAGCATCATCAAGCCGAACCTCCATTGGCTCCATTACCTCGTCACTTATTGGACTTACACTATACAGACTGGGATCTGTGCTATTTTGCACGATTCTCATCAGCGGAGCGTTGGTGCTGTTGTCATGATCAACATTAGAAGTCGGCATAAAGTTGACCCGAAATATACCATGTTGTTCCTGCAAGATATCAGCAAAGACTCTTTCAGCCGGTGAACCGACTGGTTCAGAGATTATTTCTCTTGAATTTGCTATCGGCATAAGAAAATACCCTACGAAAGAATAGTCTTGGCTCGCTTCCAATAATCAACGATTTCACCTTCGCGAGCAAGATCAGCCCACTGCTTGCCGTCTTGGGCGGCCAGAGTCTCGATAGCCTTACATCGTAGTAAGTATTTCTCAACGTTAGACTTCAAAATAGTTTCCGGATCAAATTTGTTGATATGGGCCAGTTTAATTGCTCGCGCCATGCCCTCTGAGAAAAAGCTTTGCATGGCGGCTTTAATCTCATCTGATTGTTCGACGGGAATTGCCGCAACTTTATTTATGCCTAGCTCAATCTGATCTACAAGTTCAAACGTGGTATTTGCACTATTAGCATCGTCGGCATATTCGTCTAGGTTGCCAAGCTCAGTATTGCCAGCATGACGAGTAAGATTAACGAGGGAGAACATGATATCGGCAATCTCGTCACCAAAATGCTCACGGCCTGCTGGACCTTCTTGAAATGCTTCCCGAGTTTCCCGCAACTCATCAAGAGCACGAGGCACCGTATCCTGAAAGTCTTTAAAGTCAAAGCCAACTGCGCGCGATATATCCTGGGCGTCAAATGCTGCCTGCACTGGGTCGGCGTCCGGCAGCCCCAACAGTAACCTATCTGCAAAATAATCTGTCATGTATTCTCTCTCATTTCTTCGTAAAGTTTCTCCGTTTTCTTCCTGTGTCATAGCGTTGCTTCTCCTTTAAATATTTCTGGCCATGCTAGTGATAGTTGGTTACTAACTTGCTGCGCAACTTCTCTTAACTCTACTTCCTTCCCTGTGTCTTCTGCAAGCTTTGTAAATTTTTTTAGATCAGACAAATCACCACTTATCAGTAGAATCGATGCCTTGTTGAGCGGGAAATAGCCGTTAGCAACTTCAAGTGCATCTGGACTACTGTTAATCTCGCGTATGGCTTGCGAGGCTTTGACTACTGCACGATAAGCCGCGTGCGCTTCTGGAAGATGCGTCGGGTCGCGTACAACCATCGGTGGTTGGTTTTGAATAGATGTGCGAGTGTTGGTTACTTTGCTAATATGTACGAGGTCTCTCTGTAGGCTTAGCTCGAGCTCAGTTGCCTGTGTAATACCAGCGATCAAGAGGTTAACCGATACTGTATGGGCAATCGAAAAATGTCCGAGATTTGTCACCGTTTCATAAAGATCATCCATAGGCTTTTCACTGTTATTTAAATATGAAAACGCAGCCGAGCTAGCCATCATAGCGCGTGACCCGAGCACAAAATTGTCTACACGCCCTCCTATTACCTCGGCACTCTCACCCGGGTGGGCCACTGGCACACCGCCAAGACCCGCGAGCGATACAGTGTAATTTTGAACGAATCGGCGGTCTTCGTCATGAAATTCACACCCCGCGTACTCTAAAGCAGTCGCCAATTTCTCCTCTGTGGGTGCTTTATTGACTGATTGCCATAAGCCATCCAGCGCAATCAGCTGGCGACCCTCATGTCTGATTAATCCTGAGTTTCTCATTTATTAACCCTCAAACCGTAATGGAACATTTTTTGCATTAAGGACACCTTCTGCGATCAGTTGGAGCGTGCGCGGGTATGTAGTATGTTCAAGTGATTTCAAGGCATGATGCGCCTGCGCATCACTGAGCTCGTTGCTAATCATTAATTCAGGAGTTAGAGCCAGACTTGCGCCAGTATCAACCTTCTCTTCTACGACGTGCACAGTTGACTGAACATAGCCAAGATCTGAGCGCATTTCCGACAAAGCTCCCATACCCCGGTACTTCGGTAAACCATCTCCATCGACAATCGTAAGATTTGAAGGATGAATATTTACCCCAGGGAAGTTCTGGCAAAACATGGCAGAAGCCACCTTCATAAAGCCGGCGTAAAAAACAGCATCGATACCCCTACCTTTGAGTGCTTCACCTAATTCACGAAAATAGGCTTCACGCGCTGCAATGCCCCTAAAATGGCCTGCTGGCATAATCATCGTGTCTAGGTCGTTTCTCTTTGCGATATCTTGAGCATTGGAGTCGACCTTATCACTAGCAATCAATGCAATATCGTACAAACCCCTCAATGGTTCGTGGTTAAGAATAGCTTCAGCGTTAGACCCTTGACCGCTCATCAAGATCGCAACTCGGGGCTGCGATATATAGGTGTCCATAAGTGCTTCATATATAGTGCTATGTAACACTGTATACCTCTCAAAAAACTAGTAATAAGCTAATACTAGCACGTAACACAATATTATGTTAGGGTACTACTATATTAGGTAGCAATACGTTCAACATTTGAGGAGTTACGTCTATGATTAGTCCGTTTTATAATCCTGAGCTTGACCGCTCGATCAGTCAGCCAGTCGCTGCGGAGTTTGTACCTGTATTAGAGCTTCTTGAAAACCCAGAGTTACATGAAGAGATTACAAAAGGCAACGTGACACTTGCGATGATTCGTCCGCATGTAGGGCCAGACGCCAATCTTCTAGGCCTACAGGACTTGGAGGCGACAGACCATATTGAAGAGTCCATTTTTGGCTTAGCCGTAATATCGAAGTTCTCGTTTACATTTACCCACAATGCTGTTGATTCATTTTATGGCGGTGGTCCCCAGGCTAGCATGGAGAAAGAAAAACCAGTTGATCCCACGACATATGCGTCTAGATGGTTAGAGTTTCGTGATTTTATGGCATCCGCCCCAACAACCGCCTTATTACTATACTCACCATATGGTGATGCTATTACACGTTGGCGTGGTCATCTTGGACATTGGAATATTGATGAAATTCGAGATCCTGCAACTATACGAGGCGCTTTTGGTGTTAATAAATACAACAACCTAGTTCATGGTAGCGACGAGCCAGCTGCAGTATTCAAAGAGCTCGACATTATTAGGCAAAGTATCCGCGATACAGAACGATCAAGCTAAATACCTTAGCGTAATGGGTTATCTGACATGAATCCAGCGCCACAACTCGATAACATAGTCCTTGAACAGCTTGGCGAGAAATTTCCTGGCCCTTTTTCTGTAATTAACGACTGGCATCGCTCTGGGGCGGAGACATACAGCACAGACTTTTTGGCAGGTCACGACGAAAGCCATTTAATTGCAAAAGCGTGCGTAAAGTTTGCACCACTCGAAACTATGAAAGAATGGCTTGAACGTAGAGAAGTGATTAGAGAAGCGGGCCTGGCTACACCTGTCTTGCACACAGTAGAAGGAGCCGTTCTTGTAGAGGAGTTCATACCTTTTACAATTTCGGAGGCCTACCAGAATCCACAGACCATGGACACCCAAGAGAAATTAAAGGACAGTCTCAATAGTACCGTGCAGTCAATTTATAAACTTGGATTTAATGCATTAAGCCTACACGACATACGGTCTCGAGGAACGGACGTTGTAATGATTGACTTTGGAAGCGATCTAGGTACCCAGTCTACACCTCGATCTGACGCTTTACCAAAAGCAATATCCACGAAGATTTTCCAACAACTGCTTAATTGCAAGTAGTCCGCCGAGTAATGGAATAAATTTACTCCTCTTATCATTGAGGGTCTACTGTGGGTAACTATCTATGTCCTGATGGTTCTGGCTATACTGCTCTATCATTAGGCGTGAGCTCCGACGACGTTATTGCTGCTTATGATTCTGAGTTCAGCGAATAAGTCGAGTTATTCCTCTTGTATCTCTAGATTACTAGACTATACGAGATGCTCGAACATCCCCTTACATGTAGTGCAATTTTGTTTTATGATGTAGTCATGTCTACACCTGAAGAGCAGATTTTTGAACGACTTCATGCACCCTACGCAGAGTATGTCGTTGAAGAGCGTGACCGGCTCGCAATGGATGCATTAATTGCCCAAGCTACCGTACAGAGCGAAGTACATGAGGCCTCACAAGCCCTAGCTGGCAAGAAGGTAGCAGTTCGAGAACTTGACCGTGATAGCGAAGGCCTTCGGCCTATTACTCGCTACGGCATGTACAATTCGTTGAATGTGGTAGATAGTGGCCCTGGTTCGCGCAGTCGCTTAGATCCATTAACCGGACAAATATTTATTCCCGGTGATATATGGGCTCACCGCAAAAAGGTTCAGGGCAAAGTCGTCGGCTTAGACATTGAGAGTAAGTCGCTCGTCGTGCGTCCTCGCTTTGGTTATTTTACTCGTTATTGGGTCAAGGTAGCTGATTCTAACGGAAAGTTACTTGTAGAATTAGATTTCAAGGACATAGATGGATAGTTTCGAAATGGCAGTAACACTTGGTGAGTCCGGGATTACTATTCCAGACAAATGCAAGCAGTGCCCACGACTCGGTGCATTGGCTTCGACGCTTTCTATTGCTAAAGAGAACAAGCAATTTATTACCACATCAAGCGATAAAGATGTCCTGACTGCAAATATGCACAGTCAGCTTGCCGAACAAATGAGGCACATGATACCCCATGCAACAGAAGAAGAAATTGCCGCTACGGCCAGCAGGAGCATTGCCAGCTTTCTTGACAGTGATCAATACCCCGAGTTTCTTAAAAACGCCGGATCTCATCTAGAGGAAGAGGACGCTACGATCGAAGCTACACTTGGGGAAATAACAAACCTCCTTGCCCACTGTCCACCTGAGGGATGTAGCAGCATCCAATAACAGCCTAGAAAGTCTTCGTCTGCCAATGTTTGAGCACGGTTTTGACCGTGCTCGCTGGCGCAAGAAGAGGCCCAATCCCAAGCCTATCTTGTGCCCATGCAGGTAAAGTATCTTCTGAAGTTGATTCTACCTGACCGGTAAAGTCGAACTTCTGAGATAATGCGAGCGCGGCACTAATAACTAAAAACTTGTGAGTAGCCCCTATGTCATCCTTTTCATCGCTTAATAGTTGCGCCCGTACACTGTCGTTACGTAAAGCCCATTTAATGTGGGCTTGGGTAGATTGGGTGCCTCTAATACAGTGCTCACCAATGGCACAGCTATTACAGATTCCGTCAGGCTCGGTGATGGTTATCTTCACTGGATGCTCAGGCGAAAGTTCGGCGTATCGACTGAAGAAAGCACTCCAGCCCTCTATACATCGATTGCTACTTTCTTCGGTATCGCCCAGTACATCAGTTGCGTAGTCATCACCTCTTTCACCGCTCCGCCTGCGTACCAGTGCGGCTATTTTTGATGCCATCTCATCTGGAGATCGATCACCTTTTTCAAACCGAACAAGCTGATTTAAATGATGACCGCGGACGACAAAGGGCTCTATCTCACTCATAAATTAGTTATGAACTATAGCACGCAGAAACTACTCGGGCAATTTTCGCAAAATCTTGTCCATGGCCTTGCCTTTGGCGAGTTCATCAATCAGTTTATCCAGGCAACGAACCTCTTGCATGAGAGGATCTTCGATTTCCTCTACCCTGATCCCGCAAATCACACCAGTTATGAGCTTGCGCGCCGGATTCAGCTCGGGCGCTTCGGCAAAAAACTCTTCAAAGTTAACTGCTTTTTCTATCTGACTATCAAGTTCCTTTTGACTATAACCAGTCAGCCAACAAATAATTTCATCGACTTCAGCTTTGGTGCGACCCTTTTTCTCTGCCTTTGTAATGTACAGTGGGTAAACCCGGCCAAAGGTCATGGTGTAGATTCGATGTTTTTCCATAGTTTTCAATACGACATATACTGACTATATGTAGGCCGTTATGCTATCACCATCTCGAAATCTGCTTCTGAGTAACATTTCGTCTGCCGGAGACAGATAGTCCTTATAGGTTGCCCCTTCTCGATAGAGGCTCAGGCCTTTTATGTCGTCATCGCGTAATAAAACGAGGCCTTTTAAGGCAACATAGAAGTCCTTGGGTAAGGCTGGCTCAGGATTACCGACGGTAGTCCGGCCGCCTTGAGGCAAATCAACCCGAAAACACATCGGGTGATCCAGGACAACATTAGCGATACCACACACAACACGTAATGAGCTATCCCGAAATTCGGCATCTCCTTGAAATAATCCTTGGTCAGCCTGACGGTCACGATCGAGCTGCAAGGCCATTGATATCGGATCAACAGTGCTGGCGAAATCATCTTTCTCAATCATTTCCTGGAAAATGTCTTTCATGCGATTTCCTCTCACTCTACTTCTGGGCATTAAAGCACGGGTAGTAACCTCGCGCAACCATACACCCCGAAATATGTATTTGCTATAGTTATAACTATGAAAAGCAAACAAGAATTATATGATTTTATGAACAATAATAGCCTGGCAGTAGTTTCTACCGTAACTGCCGAGGGCAATCCGAGCGCAGCTATTGTTGGCTTTGGCCAAACTAAAGAGCTCGAACTTTTAATCAGTACCGATAATACCACCCGGAAATATAAGAACTTGCAGACAAACCCACGTGTCGCGGTTGCGATTGGCGGCACTACTCCTGAGACCATTCAACTTGAAGGCACAGCTCGAGAACTGAAAGAAGACGAGCTAGACGTGGTGCGTGATAATTACTGGCAAAAGAATCCCCATGCCAAAGCCTATTCAGACAATCCGAATAATCGATATTTCATTATTACACCTACGTGGATTCGCTTTACGGACTTACGAACTAATCCGTGGAGTATCACCGAACTAACGTTTTAACGTTGGCTTATTCGTCTGCGGCCTGCCGGATTTCTTCGACTAGTCGCAGGCTTACAGCCAGCGTGTTATCGCTGAGCGACATCTCAGCAAGCTTCATTTCGAGCTGACTGAGCATATCGTGCATCTTAGGCGATGGTCCGTAGTGGAATAATGACAGCCGAGCACTTGTTAGGCTCTCGACTATCTGTCCTACATTAAATTCGTCTTGGGCAGCCTTGATAATTTCTTGATCATCGGTGCGCTTGGCATCATGCACCTCAATCATAAGCACGCTCAGCAGTGTAAAGTGCAACAAATAAGCTGGTCTGTCCTGATACTCAACTAGGACGTCATCAAGCTTACTGCTTAAGGATATCGCTTCCGGAACGCCTGCTTTTTGCAACGTCAGTAGTATACCCCGCGCAGTACCTTCTACCATTCCGACCTCTAGATCCATCTGTTCATTTACATCAAGTGGTACTCTATCGAGTGCGTCAACCAAATTCTGCTCATCAGCCCCAGGCGTAGTAGGCGCTCCAAGCACATCATTCTCAATATCCAAAAAGAAGCCTTCGCCATCACCAAGCGATGGTCGACCTTCTACAAAGTCATACGTCCTTTGCTCCCATGGACCTCTTTCATCTTCCATATCCTATAGCTATATCACATTTTACAACTCTGCGCTATGTTTAGCTGAATGAATATTGTTTAGTTGTACTTGAAAATGACTTGCTATATATTAAGGTTATGACAAAAATAACTCGTCGGCTTGAATCGGGCAGCACTATTACAATAGGTGTACCAAGTCCTGAAACATTGAACAATAATCACCTGCGTGGCCTGCCATTAGAACTTCAAGGGGCAAAACTAGAGCAAGTCACTGATATGCATGGCGAACCTACTGATAAGAGCGGCTTTCCGCACTATCGTTTGGTCCACCCAGACGACTCAGGACCAGAAACTTGCGTCCGTGAACCACGCAGACCAATTCCAGGCACCGGTGGCGCAGCCATAGAATTAGCTTTTGAGACTACTTCTCCCACTAACTAAACGATCACATCATCCGCCCTACGGAATGAGTTAAGATCGGTCAAAAAATCCATATATTCTTCATCGGTTGGCCGATAGATGCCCATTTCTAGAGCTGGCTGTTGCTGTGCCAAAAAGCGACTCTGTACAGCTTCATCATTTAAATAATCAGCTGCTTCGTCCTGGGTGTACCAAGAGTTAATCACCTGTAGTTGCCCGAGGGTATATATGTAGTTACGAATATTAATCTGATGATTTTCTGGCGGGTTAACCCTGATTACATGCACTGCAAACCTGTCATTACTTGTATTGGACGGTATGAGTGAGTGGCCAATCAGACTAGCTATGGCGAGAGCAAGGGTTGGATTACACGGTTGACGCTCTTCGGCGCTAAAAAAGCAGACCTTATCACTCCCCTCTCCTGACTCACGGGTAGTCCAAACGCGCTCCTTAAACACTTCAATTTCGGGATATTCCCTGGAGGGCTTGGCCTCAACCGACCCAAATAAATAATCGAGTTCAGTATTAGCACTAATCCAATACGTCGAGGTTGGCTCGTAAACTGACTCTGGTCGATAGCTCATGTCGACCCTTCCTTAGCCTGGCAATCATGACAGTAACCGCTAACCTCAAAATGATGTTGCTGCGGCAAGAAATTAAACTGAGCTGATACCTTTTTAATAAACTCGTCTATGCTTTGTTCGCCCTCTATATCAATAATTTTTTGGCACTGCAAACAACTTAAGTGGTGGTGGTGCGGTATAAACTGATCGGACAGTTCCAGTTTGAACTTCCAGCCCACATAGAGTCGATGGACAATGCCGAGCTTTTCAAACAAATCAATATTGCGATAGATTGTCACTCGGTCAATATCGCCATTATTTTTACTCAAAATCTCACGAATTGACTGCGGTTCTGGGTGCACCAGCAATTCAAACGTTTTTAGCCGGGCTTGCGTAAGATGATGGTTGCCTTTTGCCAAGACTGCCTTCAACTGTTCTTGCTGCTCATCTGTCATATATTGCCATAGTAATCAAATTGCAACATAATTGCAATACATATAAGCCATACTCTTCGGGCAGATTATTTTATTATTCGCAACAATGTGTTAATAGAGTTTACTAATAAATTAGTAGATTATATACTATACATATGTATCGACCCTCTATCAGAAAAACTATCGACGGAGTCACACCACTTTCACGCCCTCAGACGCGAACCGTGTCTCGCTCAGCAGCCACGCCTATCTCGGTCACCGTTAAGCCCGCGAAGCAGTTCAGCGAAGTAATCGACGTCAGTCGTCCGTTGCGTGTAGCCAAAAATCATGAGTCCCGCCTTGTCTTTTATTCTCGACTTGCGAGGCAGAACAACACCGTAGCGAGCCGACCTCAACGTACTCGTCTTAAGCACGCTGTTAGCGCAGAGGACTTATCTCGTCTAACTTTTGCTCATGACTTGGCAGCCAACAGCAGTGCAGGACAGACTAGTGCTGGTCACGGTGACCTGAATACTGTGCAACGTCTGCGCAAGAGCTATCTGCAGCACAAGACTGGCCGGCGCATTAAGCGCCTGAAGGCCGGCCGGATTCTGGCCAAGCGTCCTTAAAACTTACGACGCAATATACTTTACAATTTTATTTACTTTCAGATCAGTTTGTGTTAATATATGTATTAAATCGGAGTGTTTCTGAATGATCGAGTATAAAATTGACCAAAAGCCAAATAGTGCAGCTACTGCCCATATCAAAGATATGGACGCTGTCCTGCGCGAAATCGTCACCACTTATGAAATTATGCTCGATGTTGTGAACCAACAAGAAGAAGCCCTCAGCTCACCTACTATCAATAACTTCCGCAAAGAATTAAAGACCATGATCGTGCAGGCCATGGAGCTGTCTGGCAACATCGTAGATAATTCACGTAAACTCGTTGTTATCAGCGAGCAAGCCAGTAAGCAACTACTCGCCATCGAAGACCACTTTAGCAATACGCTCGAGAAACATGCTACTAAGCCAAATCGGTACCAATACTAAGGAGTTAGACGATGATTGTTTATAAAGTAGAAGACAAACCGCAAAGCGAAGTTCACGATCAGATCCGCAACATTGCTACCGAAGTTGCAACTATCGCTCCAGCACTGCAAAAACTACAGTCAATTGTTTCTAAGCACGAAAACACTATCAGCTCTCCGAGCATCGTTGAGTTCCGCAAGAACCTCCAAAAAATGGCCGAGGACGCCTCTGAGCTCAACAAGCGCATCTCTGAAAACTCACTGATCCTCGTAGAAGTTAGCGAACAAGCCAGCAAGCACTTGGCTTCAATCGAACAGCACTACGGAACCATCCTCGAAGACAAGACGCCAAAGAGCTATCGCAATACAACTCGTGTAGTTGAGCGGCGTGCACCTGCACCAGCTGTTTCAGCTCCTGTCGTAAAATCTGAAACTACGACACCTGAACCAGTTGTAGCCGAATAAGATACTGCTACTGTTTGCGCTTTTACAGTGTTAGCTGTCGTTTGCTTTTGCGCAGGTAGCAAGTCAGTGCTAAACGTAGTCTTGTGACGCTTGGCCGATTGCTGCTTGGCATAGTTCTTTAGTTGGTGCTTGAGACGACCAAAATAATACGGTACTTTCTCAAAATTCTTGGGTGGATCCCGAAACGTAATCGTGCGATGTTTGTCGAAAACAATGCCTTGGATAGTGTCGTTTTTCATACCTATTTCACCTCGAGTGCTGGTCGGAAGCGATTATCACCAATTAAACTTCGCGTGTCATCGGCCACAGCGTGATAGGCATCACCAATATAGCCAACGCACAACACAGTAAACGGTGCGCGCATCTCGGCTGGTAACACACTCCAGCTGCCCTCATCGCAAACATCTTGCTTAAGCTGCGTAAAGACTTCGTATTGAGATAGAGTTAGACCAGGCATAGCGTAGTCAGCAATTTTCATCTGGCCAGCTTCTATAAAGCTAACTTGGTCAGCAATTACTAAACCTTGCTTTGGCTGATAGACAACAAAGAGTTTCCAGTTTTTACCATTGGATGCAGTTCGTTCGGCGCCCTGGTCGCGAACAATCTGCGCATCGCCGTATACAGACGTCGGTGGCACAAGCATTACGTCAAACATGCCAGCGTAGGTTTGTTCGGCATTGATATCGGCCAAGATACGTTGAGCTTTTTGAAGCTTTGAGCGAAGCGAGGCAAGACTGGGCACCTTAACACCTTTGACTGCCCATTGTGCCTTGAGCTGGGCATAGACAATAACCTGCCAATCGGCGGTGTTCATAGTGGTTTGGTGTGGTTGCTCTACAGTGTTATTTTGCAATGTGAGTTTGGTTTCATAAAGAGATGTCAGCTGCGCATGTAATGCTTGAATCTGATGATCGATTTCAGTTGCTTTTTTGTGATCTGACAACAACATAGTAGATGTATATTACATCTTTTGTGTATCTTCGTCAATAATGTTGCTTTGTAAATTATTATGCTTTAATTTGCTGGGTTTTTCAAAAAGTCCGTCACCAGCGTCTCGTAGCGAGCACTATCGTGATTCCAGGCTCGGATGTGGCCACCCTTACCAAAGTCAACAAAGGTTACGAGGTTTGGCTGGGCTTCGGCAACGCGTTTACTGGCTGCTTGCGGCACCGACGTGTCATCGGCATTATGGATAATTAAGGTTGGATGCCGTATGCTACCCGGCTGCGTGGAAACACGATCAAAATCAATGTTAGCTCGCCAACCAGCAACTTGCATACCCGGCTTACTGATAAAAGCTGGTAGCCCCATTTTGGTGACGCGGTATTTCAAGATTTCGTTCCAGTCTAGGGCTGGTGAGTCGAGTATGACTTTAGAGATCGTGGTGTTCTTTGCTTCATCTGAGCGTCGCAGATAATTTTGGGCAAGCGACCCGCCCATCGAGCTGGCATAGAGCTGGATATCGGTGGCACCATTGGCTTTTGCGTAACGAACTGCTGCCTCAACATCTTGCCATTCGGTATCACCGATATGTGTATAGCCGTCTGGCGAAGCTGGGTTATTGGTGTCGCCGCGATAGTTAATCACCATCATCGTGTTGCCAGTCTCATGCACTGGTTTTACAAAACGTAACATCTCTTGCTTTTGCCCACCGATTCCATGAACAGCAACGGTCCATGTGCTAGTCTTTTCGCCCGGAATAACCCAGGCTTCCAGCGCACCGACCGGACTATCGTATTTAACTGTTTCAAAATCTATGTCGAGGGCTTGCTTAGGATCAGTTTTCCAGATGTTGCCTTGCAGTGAAACTTTGTCGCCGGCCTTGGGCAAAGTGCCTTTTGGTTCCAGTAATTGACGTGTCGAAGACTGGTTGACGTCAAACGTGGCATCGGGATGATTAAAGATGCCTATAAAGCTACCGTCGGGACGAATGCCGCCCACTACACCCTCAATATTGTAGGCACTACCGGTAAGGGTGTATTTACCATTGCTTGCTGTGAGAACAGTTTGATCGTAGTCAACTGTCTGCGGCTTTACCACGAGAAGCTTATTAGAAAAATGCCAACCAATTGCACTATATGCGCCGATAAATACTACAATCAGTACGATTACTGTAATGACCAGCCATTTTGGTAAACGAGGCAGTGATACTCCGGCTATTTTTTTCATCAATTTATTGAGCAGCTCGGCGACGGAAGAGCCAGGTTGTGATTGGCACCGACACCACAATGATGGCGACGTTCCAAATTAAGGCTAACCACGCTGAATCACCCATTGGGGTGCCGACTAACCAGGAGCGCATTGCATTGATAACGTGTGTAATTGGCTGATTCTCAGCAAACGCCTGCAACACCGGTGGCATTGTATCGGTCGGCACAAAAGCACTCGAAATGAACGTCAGTGGGAAAATCAAGACAAAGCCAACCCATTGGGCAGCTTCGAGACTCTTGACGAGGAGTCCAAGAATGGCAGATAGCCAAGAGATTGCCAGCGTGAACAAAATTGCCATGCCAATAACCAGGAGCCAGTCGCCAAAACTGGCGTTTGGCCGAAAGCCAACCGCAAAACCAACTGCAATGATGATTGCTCCCGAGATGATGTTGCGCACCAAGTCAGAGGCAATATGCCCGGTAACCAAAGCCGAGTTAGACATTGGCAGTGAGCGGAAACGATCGACAATACCTTCTTTCATATCAACAGCCAAGTTAATTGTCGTATAGTTAGCGCCGAAGGCCAGTGTCTGTACCAAAATTCCGGCAAACAGATAGTTAGCATAGCTAACATCACCAGTATCGATAGCACCACCAAGCACATAGCGGTTCAAGAGCATGAACATGATCGGGAACAAAATCAATGACATTACCTGGTCAAAGCTACGAATGATATGCAAAGTACTGCGCTTGGCTAGAATCCAGGTGTCGCTCATGGTCCACAAGGCACGAGAAATTAGTGAGTCGTTCATTATTTGGCTCCCTTCTTGGGTTTTTCATCTGTTGCGTCTGATTTAGCCGAGGCACCATGTCCGGTGAGAGACAAAAATACGTCATCAAGTGTCGGACGCCGTAGCTCAACACTTTCCACGCCAATTTTGGCTTTTTCGAGCTTATCGAGCACTATCTTCAAATCTTTCACCCCACCTTTGGTGGCTAAACTTAAGACTCGTCGCTCTTCATCCAACTGCAGATTCTTGCTACCTACAACCGTGGCAGCAGCTTTGAAGTCGCCTTTCTTGGCAATCGTAATCTCTAGACGATCAGAACCAACTTTAGCCTTTAGCTGCGTGGCTGTGCCTTCGGCAATAACTTTGCCATTATCTATAACGATGATTTCGTCAGCCAGCTGGTCTGCCTCTTCCATGTACTGAGTGGTTAGCAGCACGGTCGTACCGCCTTTAACCAACTTTTTGATCATTTCCCACATCGCCATGCGACTGCGCGGATCGAGACCTGTAGTTGGCTCGTCTAAGAAAATAATCTTTGGAGTAGCAATCAAGCTCATTGCCAAATCTAAGCGTCGGCGCATACCGCCGGAATAAGTACGGACTGGCCGAGTTGAGGCCTCCACTAAGTCAAACTGCTCAATCAGCTCGGTGGTACGCTGGTTTGACTCGGACTTACTCATACGGTACAGACGCGCAATCATGTAGAGATTTTCGCGACCAGTTAGATACTCGTCAACCGCTGCGTACTGACCAGTTAAGCCAATGCTGGACCGAACCTCGTCATCTTGCCGACCAATCTCGTAGCCATTAACCGTCACAGTGCCGCCATCGGGTCGCAAAAGCGTACTGAGGATGCGGACTGTGGTAGTTTTGCCGGCACCGTTAGGGCCAAGCAAAGCCAGGACTGTCCCGCGCCGAACGCTAAAATTGATGCCTTTCAGGACTTTTAGTTTTTTGTATGACTTCTGAAGATCACTAACAACGATAGCATTATCGCGCCAGTTGGATGATTTCGATTTGGTCGATTTTTTAGCCGGCATGCAAGAGAACCCTCATTTAACAACTTCTATCTAATATAGTATGTCTGCTTAGGAAAAACTAGGGCAACAACCCGGCTTATTTGCGTTTGCGCTTGTTTGGATCTAGTTCACGCTTACGCAACCGAAGATTTTGGGGCGTAACTTCTAGTAATTCATCGTTTTCGATGAAATCGAGGCATTGTTCAAGACTCAAGATTGTCGGCGGCGTCAGTTGGACCACGCCATCGCTGCTTGTGCTGCGCATATTGGTTAGCTGCTTGGCTCGGCACACATTCAGCTCCATGTCTTCTTGTCGTGTATTCAGGCCAATGACTTGCCCAGCGTAAACTTTTTCGCCAGGGCCAATAAAAATTGTGCCACGGGCTTCGGCGCTTTGCAGGGCATACGGGGTAGTCGTGCCGGCTTCAAAGACAATCAAGACACCGTTGCGTAGTTGCTGCAAAGCCGGTCCTTCTGGCTGATAGCCGGTCATGAGACTATGCATAATGACCGTACCCTTGGTATTCGTTAGTAAGATGCCTTTGGCACCAAGCAGGCTGCGGGTTGGTAGTTCGTAAATAAGTTTGGTGACACCCTTGGGGCTGGCAAACTGCTCTTTCAAGGTAGCGCGGCGTGAGCCCATCTCTTGCTGCACGGTACCAACGTGCTCGGCCGGTACTTCAACAATTAATTCTTCGACTGGTTCTTCGGTGACGCCATTGTTTTCACGAGTGACAACCTGTGGGCGACCGACTTCAAATTCGTAGCCTTCGCGGCGCATGGTTTCGATCAAAACACTTAGGTGCAGTTCGCCACGGCCAGACACCAAAAAGCCAATTCCTTCTTCTTCAACACGTAGGCCAACATTAATTTCAAGCTCTTTCTTAAGGCGTTCGGCAATTTGTCGTGAAGTATTAAATTCGCCTTCTGTGCCTTTAAGCGGGCTGGTGTTTGGACCAAGATAGATTTTAAGGGTTGGCGCTTCGACTTCTAGCACTGGTAGAGCTTCTGGTTGATCAGCATCGGCAACTGTTTCGCCAATCTGGGCATCACCGACACCGGTCAGCTGCACAATGTCGCCGGCCACACCCTGGACAACTTCAAACTTGCTCACACCGTGACTCATGAAAACCAGGTCGACTTTGGCTTTGGTAATAGAGCCATCCTTTTTGCAAAGAGCTACTTGCTGTCCCGCCTTAACGTGACCACGGGTGATACGGCCAATCGCGTACTTACCTTTATAGCTGTCCCAAGCTAGGGCAGTTACCAACATTTGAAATGGCTTATCCAATTCAACACTCGGCGCCGGAACATGATCAATAATCGCCTCAAATACATCATTCAAGTCGCCAGACTCAGCCGGGTTATCCGGTAGTGCGGCCCAAGCCTTGCCTTCGCGGCCAATGGCATAGTAAACCGGATAGTGCAGCTGATCTTCATGGACCGCTAGTTCTAGGAATAGGTCAGCCAGTTCATTCTCGACTTCAGCAACACGTGAACCTGGTTTGTCGATTTTATTGATAATAACAATTGGCTTGAGCTCGGCTGCCAGGGCTTTGCCAAGCACAAACTTGGTTTGCGGCATGGGGCCTTCTTGGGCGTCAACAATGAGCAGACAGCCGTCAGCTAGGTTAAGGGTTCGTTCAACTTCGCCAGAAAAGTCAGCGTGACCTGGAGTATCAATAATATTAACGCGATAATCACCATGCTGCACTGCCGTTACTTTGGCAGTAATGGTGATGCCACGTTCTTTTTCTTGGTCGCCGCTATCCATGATAAGCTCTTGGCTCATTTCGCTTTGGTTATCACGAAACGTTTTACTCTGCTTGAGCAAACCGTCAACCAAGGTAGTCTTGCCGTGGTCCACGTGGGCAATTACGGCGATATTACGAATCTTAGTGGGGTCTTGGACTCCTGAAGGCACAATCAAACCAGCTTTCTATTTGTCGCATAATCTATGCGAATACTATACTTATATTATAGCACAGATGGTCAAATTTTACAATAAATTACAGAGGTAGTTAGAGGCGCTCGGTATGGTATGTCTTATTGCTGCTCAGCTGCTGCTTCGTTCTCTTCTTCTAGTTGAGCGCTCTCGTTAGCCTCATCGTCTTCGCCATCCTGTGCTTGTTCTTCGTCAGCATCAACTTGCACAGCTGTCTCATCGTTTTTATCGCTTTGTCGCTGGTAAACAAGATAGCTCGCGCCACCGACAGCAAACAAGACAATTACCACCAGTATCAGGCCAAGATGAGCGATGCCGAACTGTTCTGATTTGAGTTTTTGTACTTTCATTTATTTTTCTCCACCCTATTTACGATCGTCTCGTATTAATATACATTACTTGGCTCGTCTTTTTCGATTTCTTAGCAGGCTTGTTCTTGGATAGTACAAACTTGACTACCTGCGTCTCATCATCTTCTAGATTAATTTCTTTAGTAGTTTCGCCCTTAATCTTGTAGCCGTCACGACTGACTGCCGTCACTTTGTACTTGCCGATGTTACAGTTTCGCCAGTTAGCAGTACCTTTGACTAGCACTTTCTTACCATTTTTTTCGATTTCTCGTTTGCCGTTAGTAATAGCACCGACTTTCTTACGGTTACTGCACTTAGCTGAGCCGTCTACTTTTTCAACTTTCACATTGACGAGGCCCAGACGCTTATCGACATTGCCCTTGCTGTCTTTGCGATTCTGGTCAAGGTAGGTAATCACAATAACGTTGCCTTTTTTGGGTTCGATCTTCTTTACACCCTCTGCAGGAGTTGGCCACGGTCCTCGTGGGCCAGCCACTGCTGAGCCCGGATAACCTGTAGAGGTCGTTTGAGAAGGTGCGGTCTGGCCATTATTATCTTCCTGGGCCACCTGCTGTGTTGTGTTGGTAGTGGTCTGCTGACCCCTGTCTTTTTGCTTATCGGCAACATCTTTGGCGTGCTTCTTTCTCTCTTCCTTTAGGCGCAACGGATCGGGTGTTGACGGCTTGGTAGTCGTTTTAGGCCGACATCCACCAGCGCCATTAGGAGTGGTGCCACTCGGGCAGCCAATACATAAGCCGGCACTGTTTCGGTAGCAATTGACCTGTGCGCGGGCATGTTGCGTCTGAGCAAATACGCTAAAGGCGCCCACAAAAAGCCCGAGTGCAACTGTCAGACCGATTACATTTTTTATTTTAACTTTCATTTTTATTCCTTTTTGAGTTTTTGGTGAGAATATACTTAGGATTATACGGGCACGCTTATGCTTGTCAACAGATTATCCACAGAGAGTCATCTGTCCTTACTTGCTATAGTAGTAACATGGCATATGTAACGTTACTCAGAGGCATCAACGTCGGGGGCAACTCCAAGGTCAGCATGGCCGACCTAAAAGAACTCTTCGCTGAGCTCGGTTTTGAGAATATTAGCACCTACATTAATTCTGGTAACGTAGTGTTCACAACGCCTGCAAAGACTCCTGTTGCGACCATGACTGAGCAGATTGAAGCAGCGATCACTAAACGAACTAATCTACGCGTTAAGGTGCTAGTCAAAGACGCCAAAACTATTTACGAAATTCAGCACGCAGTGTCGTCTGAGTGGGTGAATAATTCTGATATGAAATGCGATGTCATGTTTTTGTGGCCAGAATATGATTCGCCCGATGTCATAAAAGACGTGACCCTCAATTCTGACATCGATGACTGCTTTTACATTGACGGAGCTTTGGTGTGGAAAGTTGATCGACCAAATGTTACGCGTAGCGGCATGTTGAAAATTATTGGCACACCCCTCTATAAACATATGACGATTCGCAACATTAACACCGTACGCAAACTAGCTACGATCCTACAAGAAACAGAGACGCAGTAGTTGCTGGTCACAAGATAATTGGGTAAGCTTAAGCATATGCAAATTTCTCACGCCGACGGCACTACTCATCCTCATGATCAAAATGGCAACCCAGTTCAACCTCCTACCAACGACGCACCAAAAGCAGACGACCAGTCAGCTGTCGCTACCGAAACCGTGCAGCTCACTACTCCTGCCGAGACACAGTCGTTCCCGTTAGCTGGCGTTGTCATAGGTGGGGTAATTTTAGTGGTCTTAGTAGCAGTCGTTTCGCTCTATGCTACTCGTCATCGCGCAAAGCGTCCACCACGCAAATAATCCTTACAAACCATGAGCACTTAGCATATAATAAGCGCTAAGTGATGGGTAAAAAACAGAGGGTTATATTCATTGTCACGCTCGGCGTACTGATAATAGGTATGCTTGTTTTCTTATTTACCCGTAGCAATGTGCTCGTTTTGCAACCAGCTGGCAACGTGGCCGACCAGCAGCGCGACTTGATTATTATTGCCACACTACTAATGTTGATTGTTGTGCTTCCGGTGTTTATACTGACTGGCCTGATTGCCTGGCGCTACCGCGAAGGTAACAAAAAAGCCACATATAGCCCCAACCTCGACGGCAGTCATGTTTTGGAAACTATTTGGTGGATTATTCCGTTGGCAATTATTAGTGTCTTGAGTGTTATTATCTGGCAAAGCTCGCATAAGCTCGACCCTTTTAGACCACTGGAGCACCACGCCGAACCACTCCGTATTCAAGTGGTAGCTCTGCAGTGGCAATGGCTGTTTATTTACCCCGACCAAGATATAGCCAGCACTAATTACCTACGTTTTCCTGAAGACCGACCGATTAACTTTGAAATTACGTCTGACGCGCCCATGAATTCATTCTGGATTCCACAACTTGGCGGTCAAGTCTATGCCATGGCAGGTATGTCTACTAAACTACACTTGATTGCCGATAAACCAGGCGATTACAAGGGCATGTCAGCTAACATCAGCGGCGAAGGATTTGCCGATATGAAATTTACTGCCCAGGCAGGCTCGCAAGCCGAGTTTGACCAATGGGTAAAAGACGTAAAAAGCCGTGATGCCGTGCTTGGCATTAGTGAATATGCTGAGCTCGCTAAACCGAGTCGTGATGATGCCGACCAAACGTTCTGGCTCAAAGAAGACGACCTATATAATAAAATTGTCATGAAATATATGTCACCCGAACATGCCCACATGAAGACTGCCGAGCAGGATCACATTGAAGATGAGCATCAACCTCAAATAGGACAGTACTACTAATGTGGGGCCGACTTTCACTTGATGCCTTCCAGCACGATATGATCGTGACTTTTGGCCAAATCAGCATGGTCGGCGCAGCTCTAACAGTCATTGGCGCCCTGTTTTACTTCAAGCGCTGGAAGTGGCTGTGGAATAATTGGCTCACTAGCCTCGACCCAAAGCGTATTGGCGTCATGTATTTACTTGTAGCCGTCATTATGGGCATCCGTGGCGTCATGGATGCGGCTATGATGCGCGCGCAACAAGCCACCGCAGTTGGCGACAACCAGGGTTTCTTATCTTCCGATCATTTCCAGCAAGTCTTCACTGCGCACGGCACCATGATGATATTTTTTGTTGCCATGGGGCTGATGTTTGGCATCATTAACCTGGTCCTACCACTGCAAATTGGTGCCCGTGACGTCGCATTTCCATTCCTGAACTCGGTTAGTTTTTGGCTATTTGTAGCTGGTGCGATGCTCATGAATATATCGCTTGCGATTGGCGAATTTGCCGCCACTGGTTGGCTGGCGTATCCTCCGTTGTCTGGCCTTGAATATAGTCCAGGCGTTGGTGTAGATTATTGGATCTGGAGTCTACAGATAGCCGGCTTAGGCAGCCTTTTCTCTGGCATCAACTTCTTCACGACTATCCTAAAAATGCGTGCGCCTGGCATGACACTCATGAAGATGCCTGTATTCGTGTGGAGCGTCCTCGGCAGCATGGTGTTGGTTATGTTTGCCTTCCCGATTCTAACCGCCACACTTGCGCTACTGGCGCTGGACCGTACACTTGGCATGCATTTCTTTACGTCAGATTTTGGTGGCAACCCCATGATGTACATCAATCTTATTTGGGCCTGGGGTCACCCAGAAGTTTATATTTTGATATTGCCAGCCTTTGGTATTTTTTCTGAAGTCGTCGCAACATTCTCACGCAAGCGACTGTTTGGCTACACCTCAATGGTATGGGCGATTGGTGCCATTACGTTCTTGTCATTCGTTGTCTGGTTGCACCATTTCTTCACTATGGGTGCCGGGCCAGACGTGAACGCATTCTTTGGCATTATGACAGCTGTCATTGCTGTGCCCACAGGCGTCAAAGTCTTTAACTGGTTGTTCACCATGTTCCGTGGCCGCATCAGCTTCAAAACACCCATGCTGTGGTTTCTAGCCTTCGTCGTTACATTTACGATTGGTGGCATGACCGGCGTACTTATGTCGGTGCCAGCCATCGATTTTCAGGCCCACAATAGCCTGTTCTTGGTGGCTCACTTCCATAACATGATTATTGGCGGCGTAGTATTCGGCTACTTTGCCGGCTTAATTTATTGGTTCCCCAAGATTTTTGGTTTTAAACTCAATGAACGACTCGGTAAGTATGCCTTTGTCTGTTGGCTCGTCGGCTTCTTGCTGGCCTTTATCCCTCTCTACATTCTGGGTTTGATGGGCGCTACGCGACGGCTCGACCATTACGATGCATCGATGGGTTGGCAAGGGCTATTTATAGTCTCAGCCGTTGGTGTGGGCGTGATTCTACTCGGCATTGGCTTCCAACTGCTGCAGATCGGTGTCAGTATTTGGCAACGTCATCAAAACCGAGACATAACTGGCGATCCGTGGAATGGTCGCACGCTCGAATGGTCAATCCCGTCACCTGCCCCGGTCTACAATTTTGCAACCATACCGGTCGTTCACGATCGTGATGCATTTTGGGAGATGAAGCAGGCCAAAAGTCTGCCAAAACACCGGTATGAAGATATCCATCTGCCCAAAAACTCACCGTTCGGTTTGCTGATCGCCAGTGCTGCCTTTGTGTTCGGCTTTGCTATCATTTGGCATATCTGGTGGCTGGCAATTCTTGGGTTCCTACTGGCAGTAACGTTGGTTATCATCAAGACTTCAGATGATGAAAGCGAATACGTCATCACAGCTGCTGAGGTCAAAAAACTTGAGGCTCAAGCTCGGAGGCAATACGCATGAGTGTAACTCATCACGCCCAGGCGGAAGCTAATACCTCCAAGACTATCTTTGGCTTTTGGACATACCTCATGACCGACTGTGTGCTCTTTGCAACGCTCTTTGCAACCTATGCCGTCATGCACAAAAACACATACGGTGGTCCGGGTCTCAGCGATATTTTTGACGCCCCATTCGTATTGACCGAGACGCTAATACTTTTGACAAGTAGCTTTACGTGCGGCTTGGCTTTGCTCGCTGCTCAACGTGGCCAAGCCCTACATGTCCTGCGCTGGTTGGTTGTAACGTTTGTACTAGGCCTGACATTCTTGGGCATGGAGATCTACGAGTTTAATCACCTCATCAACGAAGGTCATGGGCCAGATCGTAGCGGCTTCTTGTCGGCATTCTTTACCCTCATTGGCACGCACGGCCTTCATATTACGGTTGGGCTGCTATGGTCAGTCATTTTAGCTATTCAAGCTATTCGACTTGGCCTTACCCCGGACGTAAAACGTCGCCTAACATTATGGAGTCTGTTCTGGCACTTCCTAGATATAGTTTGGATCTTTATCTTCACGATGGTTTATTTGATGGGAGCAAATCCATGAGCAAAACTACACCAGTTGTATCAACGCATCCGAGCAGTCAGCCAGCCGAGCTACGATCATATGTGATTGGCTTCATGCTTTCGATAGCTCTGACCATTCTGCCTTTCTATCTTGTGGTTAGCGATGTAGCTACCGGCAACCTAAGAATTGGCTTGTTGTTGGCATGCGCACTCGCCCAACTTGCTGTTCAGCTACGATTCTTTATCCACTTGGGTCATGATGAAAAACCGCACTGGAATCGATTAGTGCTACTATTTGCGGCTTTGGTTGTCTTTATTGTTGTCGTTGGCTCACTATGGATTATGAATAACCTCAATTACCACATGGCACCACACGAAGTAAAGGAATACATCAAGCATGAAGAAGCAATTTACTAAATACCTGTCCCTCACTAAGCCGGGCATCATCCGGGGTAATGCGTATACAGCGGCGGCAGGATATTTTTTGGCAGCCAGTGGATCAATAGAGTGGTCAACCTTCGTGGCAATGCTGGCTGGCTTATCGCTAGTCATAGCAAGTGGTTGCGTTTTCAATAATTACATTGATCAAGACATCGATAAAAAAATGGCCCGCACCAAAAAACGGGCACTTGTAACAGGCCAAGTTAAACCCAATGACGCCCTCGTGTTTGGTCTCGCCCTTGGTGTGGCCGGAACAACTACGCTAACACTATTTGTGAATGGGCTGACTACCCTAGTGGCCTTGATTGGCTTTCTCGCCTATGTCGCGGTATACGGTATCGGCAAGCGTAAAACAGTTTACGGCACCGCTATCGGCAGTATTTCCGGCGCTATTCCACCTGTCGTCGGCTATACTGCCGCCAGTGACCAAATCGACATTGGAGCCGCCCTACTATTTGCTATCTTGGTTTTTTGGCAAATGGCCCACTTTTATTCAATTGCCCTCTTGCGTGCTAAGGAGTACGCTTCCGCCAGCATACCGGTCTACCCGCTTGTAAAAGGGGTGCGGCGCACTAAGTTTGAAATCATGCTGTACATTATTGGCTTTACTATTGCTTCCACCCTTTTGACAGTGGCAGACTACACGAGCGTTTGGTATGCCATCGCTTGCGTTATAATTGGCCTCCTGTGGTTTGGTGGTGGCTGGCGTATTTATAAATCTGCGGCGGACAAAAAATGGGGCGGAACTATGTTTGGCTATTCATTACTAGCACTTATCTCGTGGAGCCTCCTTGTGATAGTCGATAGCTTTGTGTTCTGATGTTCCCGAAAATGCTATAGTGTCCATAATGTAGTGTCCATAAGCAATATGCCCACGAGCAGCTACACATAAAGATATGGCCAAGAAACAAAAACCATCAGCCGAACGCTACACTGTCGGACGAGCCCTGAGCAATACTTCATATAGTCCACGCACGACCCGCCGACCCGCTCCACAAAATGCGCCAGCGGCGTCAGCAGCCAAGCCTTCGAGTCAACGCCAACAGGCATCGCAAACACCACCGGCATCAAAGGGCAAAGCTGTCCGCAAGCCGGGCAAGGATCGTTCCGACAAACGTTCTGCATGGTCCCGCAAAAAAACCATCGCCCTGGTGCTTTTCATCCTGCTGGCTCCAATCCTCTTCATCGCTGGCTGGGATGCCAAAAACGTCTCTGATGCCAGCAAAACCATGTTTGGTACCGGTAATCTATTAGAGGCAGTTGTCCCAACTAGTTTGTCTGGCTCCGAACGCGGGCGCGTTAATGTTCTCGTGGTCGGCTATTCGGCCGATGACCCGGGCCATGCTGGTGCAAATTTGACTGATTCGATAATGATTTTGAGTTTGGATACCAAAGACAAAAAAGGCTACATGTTAAGTGTCCCACGTGACTTGTATGTTCAAATCCCTGGCTCTGGTAAGGCTAAGATTAACGAGGCTTACCAACGGGGTGAAATAGATGGGTTCAAGGAAGCTGGCTACGCTGCAGGTGGTATGGGCTTGCTAGAGAAAACAATCCACGATAGCTTCGACATTCAAATTGATTATTATGCTCTGGTTGATTATGCGACTGTCCGCGATATTACTACTGCACTTGATGGCATTACTGTAACGGTAGCCAGTAGCGACCCACGCGGCTTGTACGACCCTAACTTCTTACCAAAAGAAGGTGGCCCACTACAACTCAGTAATGGACCTCAAAAACTTGATGGAGAAACAGCCCTCAAGCTAACCAGAGCTCGCGGAGCGACCTATGGGTCATACGGATTTGCGCAGTCAGACTTTGATAGAACAAAACACCAACAACAGGTGCTGGTGGGAATCAAGCAGGGACTCACCTGGAAGGTGTTACTGGATCCACAGGAAAATAAAGATGTTTTAGATGCGGTAGCTCATAATGTCAAAACCGATGTAAGGATTAATGAAGTTCTGCCGCTGTACAGACTTTTCAACCGCATACCAGATAACCAGCTTCAATCGGTTAACTTACGCGATTTCAATGGCCGAAACTTACTTCAAGGCTATACCACCCCAACTGGACAGTCGGCTCTCATCCCTGCAGCTGGCGCAAACGATTACAGTGATATCCAAGCCCTGATCCAGTCATTGAATCATTAAGGCAACCATAGGCTGCCTCCTTCAAGTAAAAGTATCGTGTTTGCTTGTTATCCAGGCGGAAGGCGAGCTTGGTGCGTGAGCTTCTCGTAATGTAAGAGCCACAGATGGTCCTCTGCTCCTCGGCCACCACTCAAAGTAGTTCTTGGCGACTGGTTACCATAGTCATAGGCATGTGACATATGTTACCCTCCTCCTGCATACCCGCCCGAGCTTAGTGCTCGTTTAGCTACGTCAGTACCTACTATTTTGCGCCCAGCGATATAAAATGTAAGTAAGAAATATCACAAACAATGTATTTATAGACCAGAATTAGCCATTTCATAAATTGCAATGCTAGAATGTCTGTATATGCGTATTGCAGTACTCGGAGCAAATGGGAGAACCGGGAAAGTTTTTGTTCAAGCCGCCTTGGCAGCTGGCCATGAAGTAGTGGCTGGCACTCGTCATCCGACTGATTTTCCAGAGCATCCAAGCTTAACAATCCAGCATTGCGACGCTACCGATGAGCATGATGTCCGACGTCTCGTAGCTCGGTGCGATGCTGTCGTTTCACTTATCGGGCACGTCAGACACTCTCCGTTTGATCTGCAAATTCAATCAATGCAAATTATTATCTCGGTCATGGAGTCACTCGGTGTACAGCGCCTCATTAGTCTTACCGGCACCGGCGTACGCTTCCCGAACGATCACATTAGTCTGCTCGACAAAATCCTTAACGGCACTTTAGGCCTCGTAGACCCAAGCCGTATTCAAGATGGACGTAGCCATGTCGAACTCATCAAGAGTACTGACCTCGATTGGACAATTATTCGTGTTCTCAAATTGCGAAACGGGCCGGCCGGACCGTTTCGCTTGCGACCGCACGGCCCAGCTAAGCTATTGACTGCTCGCAAAGAGGTAGCCAAAGCAATTTTGCGCTGCTTGGAAGATGACAAACACGTGCGACAAGCGCCGATCATCGGGCACTAGCTACGATTGTGCGCCAGCGGGTGCTTGCCTGACTTCCGCATTTGGCTGACACACTTCACAGAGGTCCTCTTGGGCATATTCTTCCAACCACCACTGGGTAGCCTTAAATGCCGGCTCATAATCACGGTAGCCAACGAAATCGGCTGCTCGTCGTAGCCACCACCCAAGCCGACCATACAGACGGAGCGGACCCCAAACAACTGCCGCCCAGTGCGGCCCGGCCGGCATGACGTACACCGGTTTTTTGGCACGATACGGAGCTGCTGCTTGATTATCACGAATAATAGCGATCAATGAACGAGCCACATAAGCACCGTCGTACAGTGCTGTTTGCGCCATACCGCAGTATGGCGTGTCGGCATTATCTCCAATTACAAAAATGCCAGGCTCGGCCTGCAAATACTGATCGACTCTGACTCTACCGTTTTTAGCCAACTGAAAGCCTTGCTCAGCAAAGAAAGGATTATTGGCCATACCAGCTGTCCAAACAACCGTATGACTCCGAATTGGCTTACCGTTTACGGTGAGATCATCGGCAGTTTGACCCTGAACAACTGATTTGAGGTACAGACTAACACCTTTCTTACGAAGCTGACGCGCCACCATCTTCGAGACATCGCGTGGCATACGCGCTAAAACTCTCGGTGCCGACTCAACTAAATCAACATGTATTTTCGGCTGCTCAACACCATGGTTGCGACAGATATATTTAATATAATCACCCAGTACACCGGCCAACTCGACACCGGTTGGACCGCCGCCGACAACCACGTAGTTAAGGTCAGGTTTCTTGTTATTCGTAATCTGCTGATGTAAGTGACGTTTAAAAGTTTCAGCATCTTCCACAGTTTTAATGCCAAAGGCTCGTTCTTCGAGGCCAGGTATGTGAAAGTAGTTTGTAATAACGCCGAGCGAAAGGATCACATAGTCATACGCAAATGTTTTACCCTTGCTCGTCACGACGTGTTTCTGCAAACGATCGATGGCAGCAACCTGGGCTTTTACTACTTTGACTTTGCTCGTGTCGAGCAGATCTTCAAGCGGTACTGTTGAAACCTGCCGGCTACCACCTGTTGCGGTGCGATAGAGAGATGGGTAGTAGCGAAAATGGTCAAGATCACTAATCAGTGTTACTTCTCCGACATTTTCTTGAGCCAACTCAATAGCAGCCTTTACACCCCCAAAGCCGCCGCCGACAATCACAATCTGTGGTTTTTTGATTTTCATATGTAGTTACGCTTATTGTAGCGAAAAGATAGCCAGATTCAAACAGTTACCTATGTTATACTGCCACCATTAACTCGTAACAAAAAAGATAAAGATAAAACCATAGCACCATGAGCGTGGGCAAAGACCAAGCAGATATTTACGACGACCTCTCTTCGATAATACAGGGTGAGGTTGATCGATCGTCAGAAACTCGTGATTTTTACAGCCACGACGCGAGTATGTTCGAGCTGCTCCCGCAAGCAGTCGTCTTTCCAAAAGATAGTTCTGACATCCAAAATCTAGTTAAATTTGTAGCTGGCACCAAAGCTAAAAACCCACAGTTATCATTAACTGCTCGCAGCGCTGGCACCGATATGACCGGGGGCGCCATCAACACCTCCATCATCATGGATATGACCAAGCACTTCAATAAAACGCTTGAAGTCAGCCCAACTTCCGCCAAAGTCTTGCCTGGCCGACACTACCGTGACTTCAATAAAGACACCCTAAAACACAATGCCATCCTGCCTCCCTTTCCAGCCAGTCGTGAACTGTGCACCGTCGGCGGCATGGTCGCCAACAATTCGGGCGGCGAAAAGTCTCTTGAATTTGGTAAAACAGAAAAGTTCATACGATCACTTAAGGTTGTCTTTGCCGATGGCAAAGAGTATATTGTGAAACCTTTGACCAAAAAAGAGTTAGACAAAAAATTGAAGCAAACCGATTTCGAAGGCAAGCTCTACCAGTCTGTCTTCGAGCTCGTTGATGATCACTATGACGAAATTAAAGCTGCCCAGCCTCATGTCTCCAAAGATTCAACAGGATATCACCTGTGGAATGTCTACGATCGCGAAACAGGTATCTTTGACATGACGCAACTTATAGTTGGCTCGCAAGGCACACTGGGCATCGTAACCGAAATTGAGTTCAAACTGGTGCCAAATCCTGCTCACGCCGGGAGCCTGATAATATTTCTGGAGTCACTTGATAATCTTGGCGAAGTCATCAACCAAGTCATGGCCCACAAGCCGGCTACCTTTGAAGGTTTCGATAACTACACCCTCATGCTCAGCTTTAAGTTATTTTTCTTCTTCCGCCGCACTCTCGGTTGGATCGGCATGATCAAGCTTGGCCTGCAACTACTGCCTTCCCTCATCAACTTCCGCCGTGGCATACCAAAGATGGTGCTTATTGTTGAATTTACAGGTGAGGATCCAGAAGAAATTGCTCACCGCGTCCATCAACTCAAGCAAGACATGGCCGGCTTTGGACATGATGCATTGTTTGAAGAAGATGAAACCGAGTATAAGGAGCGCAAATTCCAGATCATGCGCCGCGAAAGCTTCAATCTACTTCGTAACAAAGTTAAGGATAAGCACACTGCGCCATTCATTGATGACTTAGTTGTGCCGCCGGAGCACTTACCGCACTTCTTGCCGGAATTACGCCAGATACTTAATAAATATAAATTCATGGCAACTATTGCTGGTCACATGGGCGATGGCAACTTCCACGTTATCCCTCTCATGGAATTCGAAGATCCTAAAGAACGAGCCAAAATTGAGCCAGCTATGCAGGAGGTCAATGCACTCGTCTTGCAATACGGCGGCTCAATGAGTGGTGAACACAATGATGGTATGAGCCGCGGGCCGTGGCTGAAGCAACAGTACAATCCACACATCATGGCGCACTTTAGGCGCGTCAAGCAAATCTTTGACCCGGACAATACCTTTAACCCACACAAAAAAACCGATGCCGACTGGGATTTCAGCATGGCTCACTTACGCGAGCACTTTTAAACTATTTTTTGATCATTGATTTCGGGCGGCAAGAAGCCATCTGGATGCACAAAGCCTGCTTTCCACTGGGTGCCTTTTTGGTAACCTAAGTCTTTCATGAGTTTAGTTGGCGCATTCCGCAAATGAAGCGGAACGGGCAATTCGCTGTGGTCACCAGCTAGTTTCTTGGCGGCATACATAGCATTGGCAGCCGTGCGTGATTTTTCGCACTTCGCTAGTACGAGTGCGCAGTGATACAAATTATATTCACATTCTGGCAAACCAATTCGCTCGACGGCTTGAAATGTACTAACAGCCAGGTTCAAGGCGGCGGGTGCCGCAATACCAACATCTTCACTTGCAAATACAACCATACGGCGAGCAATAAATTTCGGATCTTCACCGCCCTGTAGAATACGCGCCAAATAATAGAGAGAGGCCGTCGGATCACTGCCGCGCATCGACTTGATGAATGCGCTGATGAGATTATAGTGCTCTTCACCATTTTTATCATAGCCAGGCAATCGTTTCTGGGCTGCAGTTTTAACTATCTCGGGATCAATATTTTTTCTACCCGCTAGCTCCGCGGCGAGTTGCAGATTACCAAGCGCCACCCGAGCATCGCCACCACTTAGTTCGGCCAGCAAATCGAGGCTTTTAGCGGGTAAACGCTTGGCTGTCAGGTTCTCATGCTTGGCAGCTCGCTGGAGGATAGCTACAAGTTGCGACTTATCGAGCGGCTCCAAAACAATTACTTTTGTCCGTGATAGCAAGGGGTTAATGACTTCAAAACTAGGGTTTTCGGTTGTTGCGCCAATCAAGATAAGTGTACCGTCTTCGATATACGGCAAAAAAGCATCTTGCTGGGCCTTGTTGAAGCGGTGAATTTCATCTACAAACAGTATCGTCTGCATGCCAAGACGCTGATTGGCTTGAGCATCGCTAATGACACGCATAACGTCGGCTTTGCCAGCCGTAACTGCGCTTAACTCCACAAATTGAGCATCTGTTTCTTTAGCTATAATCCGAGCCAAGGTTGTTTTACCGCTACCTGGCGGACCCCACAGAATTAGACTGGTTGGTTTTTTTTGAGTAATAATTTCATGAATTATCTTGTGCTTGCCAACCAAATGCTCCTGGCCAATCACATCTGCCAGTACTTCTGGTCGCATTCGTTCAGCCAATGGCTGGAAGACGTGCGGCTCCATACTACGCCTTTATGTTGTTCGCTTGCTTAACAATTAAGCGCGTCTTCTTAGCCGATAGTCCTGTGTATTTTTTATCTGGATGCTCGATAATAGCCCGTTCCTTGGCAGAAAATTTTTTCCAGTACACTGCGCCGTCTTCATCGGCTTGCACGGCATCAGCCAATGATACGCCTCTGTGCAAAGCGTCGTGAGCAATTTGCTTGGCCATTTCGTGAGCCTGAGTATGGCCATACTTTTCAAGCAATAAATAAAGCGGTTCGGCCGCAATGGCGCCAGCACTCAAGTCAAGATTTCGCTGCATGGCCGTTTCGTCGATTTCCATTTTGCCCATAACTTTATAGAGGCGTTTAATCATATTGGCCAACAACGCGGGCACCAGTACATAGAAGCGAGATGAGGCTGAATCGGTCAAGTCTCGCTGGTGCTCACTAGCTAGATTGAGGTTAGCATTGAGTGCTTGGCCAACGATCTGCTTGCGCAAGCTGATAACGTTCTCAAAGTTCCAGGGATTACGTTTATGGGCCATGGTTGATGAGCCAGTTTGGCCCGGTTCAAATTTTTCACGTACCTCAGCAATCTCTGTTCGCTGCAAGTGACGCATGTCGTGCGATAGATTTGCCAAAATACCGGCTGCAATGGCCATTTCATTAATCAAACGCACCATACCTTCGGGCGGCACAATTTGCGTTGCATACGGGGCTGGCTGCAAACCGACTTTTGCCAGTACGCTTTCTTCAAACTTCAAAGGATCGTCCACAAAAACACTGAGCGCATTGTAGGCACCGACTGCGCCAGAGAATTTACCATGCAACTCATTGCTCAGTGCCTCAATTTTGCTAATTGTCTCGTCAAGCCGAGCCACATACTCCGCCATCGCAAAGCCAAACGTAATCGGCACAGCGTGTTGTCCGTGAGTACGACCAACTTGAGGCGTGTCAGCATACTTAACCGCCATATCAGCTAACGTCTTGAGTAGCAGTTTGAAGGCCGGCAATACGCTCTCTTGAATGACTGACTTCATTTGCAAGGCCTGGGCCGTAGCAATAATGTCATATGATGTGGCTCCAAAATGAACGAACGGCTTGGCATCATCAGAAATGTTTTTCTTGATAGTATTTACGAGTGCCTTAATGTCGTGCCTGGTCAGCTGCTCTTCGATGTAAACATCTTCGGCCACCACCTCGCTTGCAGCTTCGGCAATTTCTTCTGCAACCTCAGCTGAGCAAATATCGAACTCCGCCAACGTCAAAGCCAGTGCTGCCTCAATGTGCGCCTGATACGCAATGCGGCTACGTTCTGAAATAAAACGAGCAACATCTTGATCGAAATATCGACCATCGAGTGGATCAATGCCATCAAAATTAGCACCGCCCTGCGTCAGCAGGGATATTGGCCGTAGCTGGTATGTCATGCCGCCTCCTTGTCCCGGACTGCCTTGAGTGCCTCGCGGACATTTGCTTCAATTCGCACTTCAGCATCAACCGAGTCATCGGGCCGTTCAAATGATTTACCGGTCAGCTGCTCAAATAATTCTATATAACGATTCGAGACTGCTTCTATAAATTCATCGTCCATCGCCGGCTGAACTTGACCATCGAGACCACTAAAACCTAAATCCAGTAGCCACTGGCGAACGAATTCTTTTGATAAGTGCTTTGGCGCTGGCTTGCTACGGTCAGCAATAAATTCATCGTAGCTATCGGCATAAAAATACCGAGATGAGTCTGGCGTATGAATTTCATCAATGACATAGATCTCGCCATCACACATGCCAAACTCATATTTGGTATCTGCCAATACCAGACCCTGCGCCCGTGCCATCTGCTTCCCTTTAATAAAAAGTTGTCGTGACAGAATAGACAAGCGTTCAAATTCCTCTTCTGTTGCCAAGCCTTGCTCAATAATGTCGACGCCACTGATATCTTCGTCGTGACCTGATGTAGCCTTGGTTGATGGCGTTATCAATGGCTCCTCAAATGTATCGTATTCTTGCAGGCCATCGGGCAGCTGCACACCACTTAGTTCGCGCACGCCAGCCTGATAGACCCGCCACGCATGACCTACTAAGCACCCCCGTATGACCATTTCAATCGCAAAAGGCTTACACTTTTTGCCTATTGAAACGTTGGGGTCAGGTACTGTCTGTAGCCAGTTTGGCGCAATATCCTCAGTGGCTTCTAGAAAATGAGCTGCTAGTTGATTCAAAACTTGGCCCTTATACGGAATAGGTCGCTCAAGAATTACATCAAAAGCAGAGATGCGGTCGGTCGCAACCGAAACTATTAACGTATCATTAATTGTGTAGACGTCTCGTACTTTACCTTTGTAGACATTTGTTTGTCCCGGAAACTCGTAGTTAGTAGATAAGATAGGCATAGTGGCATTATTGTAGCGCGGATTAAGAACATAAAATAGTAAAAATTAGACTGAATAAGCTATTATAGCCATATGAAACAGCCGGTCATCGGTATTGTGGGAGGGGGCCAACTTGGGCGGATGCTCACCCAAGCAGCTATACCACTTGGCTTTACCGTTGTCGTAGTTGACCCTAACGAAAACTGCCCCGCCGCCCAAGTTGGCGCCAAACAAATCAAAGCCAATCTTTACGATTCCGATGCCCTGCACAGACTTGCTAAACAAGCTGACTTTATCACCATCGAAATTGAACATCTCGAAACTAAAACGCTTAAAAAGATTGCCGAAGCTGGTGTCCCGGTGAATCCTCACCCCGACACGATTGCTTTGATTCAAGACAAATACCAACAAAAAGAGTTCTTACAGAAACACGATCTACCGGTAGCACCGTTTCAACAAGTTGACTCAGCTACAGATGTTCGCAATTTCATGAAAAAGCATGGCCAAAAAGTTTTCCTCAAAACTCGTCATGGCGCTTTTGACGGTCGCGGCAACGCCACCGTTTCAAGTTCAAAAGAACTTACGGAAGCCTTGCAACACTTCAAAGACAAGCAGCTATACGTTGAAGCGGCTGTACCATTCCAGCAAGAGTTGGCCGTACTCGTCGCCAAAGATATGAAGGGCAACACTCAGACGTACCCCGTGACAGAAACATTTCATGAGCGCAGCATTTGCATTCAGACAATTACTCCTGCCCGTTTCTCTAAAACGATCCAATCCAAAGCCGTCAAACTTGCCACCGAAGCAATTAGCAAACTAGAGGGAGCTGGCTTGTTTGCAGTTGAGTTTTTTTTGCTGGATGATGGTTCGTTAATGATTAATGAAATCGCGCCACGCGTCCACAACTCTGGGCACTTTACGATTGACGCCAGCGTAACTTCACAGTTCGAGCAACACATCCGGGCTATCAGCAACCTGCCACTGGGCAGCACAAAGCTAACTGCACCGTATGCCGTCATGCGTAATATTCTCGGTAAACGAGATGGTGAAGCCCAGCTTGATGGCATTCATACAGCCCTATCACTTGATCATGTTAATGTGCATTTCTACGGTAAATTTATGACAAAGCTCGACAGAAAGATGGGACACATTACGGCAACCGGTGATACTATAAAACAAACGTTGGAGCGGGCGTTGCAGGCAGAGCAATCGATTAGCATATGAAGAACGATACCAAGCACTTCCAAGTTGGCATAATCATGGGTTCCAAATCGGACCTTGATATCATGCGGGTCGCTGCTGAAGTTCTGAGTGAATTCAATGTCTCCCATGAGGTCCGAATTATCTCTGCTCACCGCACACCTGACGCCATGACAGACTACGCTGCTTCTGCCCAAGAACGCGGCCTCAAACTCATCATTGCTGGTGCCGGTGGCTCAGCTCATTTGCCTGGTATGACCGCCTCACATACTCCGCTACCTGTTATAGCAGTGCCGATTAAACGACCCGGGCGAGCTCCGGCTGCGTTATATTCGAGCATTGAAATGCCACCTGGTATACCGCTGGCTGTGGTGCCTGAAAACGGCGCTCATCATGCTGCCTTGCTCGCAATTGAAATACTATCTCTTCAAGATTCTGGCCTTGCCAAGCAGTATTCAGCGTACCGAGCTGGCCTGAAAAAGGCCGTCTTGCAAGATGATGCGCAAGCCCAGACAAAAGGCTGGCAGTCGCTACTCAAGGAAGAATAAGGAGGCACTTTATGAATCGCGTCGCACAACCAGAATCAGATTTCAGTCAACACGTTCTCAATATTTATGACTTCGATGGCACCATGTACGAAACATTTGAAGCTGATCCAAGTCGACAAATTTATGGAGTTGATGAAGCCTACCGCATCGCCATAGAGGAAGTATTTTACTTTGATAAGGATGCTCTGCGACGCTACATCGACGATGGCGAGCACCAAAACCGGACACCACTCGAAATCGTAAACAGTCTAGCTCCCGATTGCACCCTCGCTGGTCTTGATCGCTTAACTGGTGAATTAGTCGGCGCCAAACTCAATGTACTGGCAGGTCAGATCGGTCGCGAACTCCAAGATGGCGAGCTATGGCCCCGACCAGTTCCAGGCTTCTTGGAACACTGGCAGCAGGTTACAGCCGCTAAAGAAGATGGCGCACCCATATCTCAAGCTATCGCTTCGGCTGGCCATGCTTCATTCATCCGCAAATGTTTAGCACAATCTAAATTAGTCGAACCAGAAATCATGGTAACCGACGAGACTATCCGTGGCCTCAACTCGTCCCTGCCACCGGAGCAACTGGCAAAGCCGTCAATCATGCCAGTTTCCATTATCAAGACTTTATGGCTTGCCCACCACAACCAGCCAAGCACGCTGCTTGGCGACCCCTCGCTAAACGATCGAATCATCATCGTAGGCGACTCCAAAGAAAAAGATGGCGGCTTAGCCCGCAATTGCGATACACAATTCATACATATATCGCCAGATAACCCAGCTGACGGCTGGCATGAACTTACCAATGTACGGCTTGGTCTGGGACACATTTCACTTAACGGCACTGGTCAAGGAAACACCAAGTCATGAAGCAATGGTTTGTAATTACAGGTGGACCCTCTACCGGTAAAACTACTCTCCTAGCAGAGCTCACAAAACATGGCCTGACTACTGTGCCCGAGGCAGCCCGTCTCGTAATCGATGAGGGCTTAGCAGCCGGTCATACACTTGAGCAACTCAGAGCCGACGAGGAAGCCTTTCAAAATAAGGTTTTTGACCGAAAAATTAAGATTGAACAAAAGCTATCTGAGGCAGCAAATGATATTGTCGTCTTCCTCGATCGTGGCCTTCACGACACAATCGCATACTGTAAGGCCTATAATTATCGAATTAACGAGGCTATTGAAAATGCCTGCAAAGCTCACTCTTACCAAAAAGTCTTCTTACTGAATCAACTGGATATGTTTGAAGAAGACTATGCTCGTACCGAATCGGCCGATTTTGTTGCCAAGCTTCATGATCTACTCAGAGACGCCTACGAGTCGAGCGGTCTCGAAGTTATAGAAGTTCCGGTTATGCCACCTAAGGAACGTGCTGACTTTGTCTTGCAGCATATAGCGTAATTATCTACACTTAGAAGCAATGGGGACCAACAATAAAAAGCTCACCTATTCTCAGTCGGGGGTAGACTACGGCTCAATTGATCCTGTAAAAGTTTCGGCCCAGCAGGCAGCCGCCGCTACGGCCGACAACTTAACATCTTTTGGCATGCAAGAAGTTGCCGCCAGCCGTGGTGAATCTGCCTATGTCTGGCAAGAAGGCGACGGTCATCGCGCTCTAGTAGTTGAAGGGCTTGGCACAAAAAATCTAGTGGCCGATGCTATGCGTACCATTGGCAATAGAACGTACTACGATCAAATCGCCCAAGACACCGTTGCTATGATAGTCAACGACCTGATTGTAGTTGGCGCCTTACCAAACGTCATCAACGCCTACTTCGCAATTGGCGACTCTAACTGGATGAATGATCAGGAACGTAGTGGTGACTTGGTCAAAGGCTGGAAAGCCGCGTGCGACCTCGCCGGCGCGACCTGGGGTGGCGGTGAAACTCCTGCCCTCAAGGGCATTATCAACCCTGATACTATCGACTTAGCCGGCTCAGCTATCGGCAGCATCGCACCAGGCAAACTGGTCCTCGGTGAAAAATTAAGCGATGGCGACCATATCATCCTGGTTGAAAGTAGCGGCATTCACGCTAACGGCCTAACCCTAGCACGCTCCATTGCCGATACATTGCCAGATGGTTTCGCGACTAAACTCAGCAATGGCCGCATGTACGGCGAAGCTCTCCTCAGCCCGACTCACATCTATGTGCCATTTGTGCGTGCATTATTAGAAAAGAACATCGATATCCACTACATGGTTAATGTCACTGGTCATGGCTGGCGCAAGTTAATGAGAGCAACCCAGCCGTTTACCTACACGATGACCACCGTGCCACCAGTTCCGGTTGAGCTCGACTATATTGCCAAACAAGCTGGAGCGGACAACAAAGAAATGTACGGCAACTTCAATATGGGAGCCGGCTTTGCTGTTTATGTCCCCGCTGAAGGAGTTGAGGCAGCACTTTCAAGCGCCCAAGAAGTCGGCCTCCAAGCCTGGGACGCCGGCACCGTTTCCACCGGCCCCAAGAAGGTTGTCATAAAGCCACTCAACATTACCTTTGAAGGCGACAGCTTGGGTGTGCGCTCGTGAAAATATACTCTGGCATCAATGCCCTGTCTGAATTTCGACAAAAGCAACTCCTGGAACAGCTCCAAAATATTGATGGGCGCGTTACTAATGTAGCAGCCGAATATATCCACTTTGTTAACACCAACAAAAAACTAAACGCCACAGACGAAGGCACTCTCAAAAAACTATTGAGCTACGGTTCGCCCTTTACAGAGATCACATCAAAACAAACCATCATTGTCATTCCACGAGTTGGCACGATTTCTCCATGGTCATCTAAGGCTACCGACATTGCCCATAATTCCGGCCTCGCCGAGGTAGAACGAATTGAGCGCGGCGTAGCCTATCACCTGACCGGTCGAGAAGAAATCGACCTTGTATTACTATCAGATCTGTTACACGACAAAATGATTGAGACCGTTATCTATGATATGGCAGATGCAGTTGTTCTATTTAAAGAAACAAAGCCAGCAACCTTTAAAGCCATCAATATTCTAGAGAATGGCAAAGGCGACTTGACTGAAGCCAACCAAGCGCTCGGCCTGGCTTTGGCGTCCGATGAAATTGACTACTTATTTCAGGCTTATAGTACTATCGGTCGGAATCCGAGCGATGCAGAACTAGTAATGTTTTCGGCAGTAAATAGTGAGCACTGCCGACACAAAATCTTCAATGCAGACTGGGTAGTTGACGGAGATAAGCAACCGAAAAGCTTGTTTAAGAAAATCCGTAACACGTACGAGAAGCACGCTGACAATATTTTATCGGCCTATTCCGACAACGCTGCCGTTTTGCAAGGTCCAACAGTTGACCGCTTTTATCCCAACGCACAGACAAAGCATTATCAAACTCACTCAGAAACAGCTAACCTTGTTATAAAAGTCGAAACCCATAATCATCCGACAGCTGTAGCGCCATTTCCAGGCGCAGCCACTGGCTCCGGCGGCGAAATACGCGACGAAGGAGCCACCGGTCGTGGCGCCAAACCCAAAATGGGCTTAACAGGCTTTAGTGTCTCAAATTTGCATATTCCTGATTTTACTCAGCCTTGGGAAGATTCATATGGTAAACCAGACAGAATAGTTTCCCCACTCGAAATCATGCTAGTCGGACCACTGGGTGGTGCGGCTTTTAATAATGAATTCGGACGACCAAATCTAGCCGGCTACTTCCGCACCTTTGAACAAAATGATCAAAACTCTACCATCGATAGATGGGGTTACCATAAACCAATCATGATTGCTGGTGGCCTCGGCACAATCGAAAATCGTGATGTCGACAAGCACGCCCTACAACCCGGCGACCAGCTGATTGTTCTCGGCGGGCCAGCTATGTTAATTGGCCTTGGTGGCGGCACGGCTTCGAGCATGCAGACTGGTGCAAGCGATGAACAACTTGATTTTGCATCGGTGCAACGCGGCAACCCAGAAATTCAGCGTCGGGCTCAAGAAGTGATAAATGCTTGTTGGAGTATGGGCGTCGATAATCCAATTGTGTCAATCCACGATGTCGGTGCTGGTGGCCTTTCGAATGCCTTACCGGAACTGGTACATGATTCAGACCTTGGAGCAACCATCGAGTTGCGAAATATTCCTTCGGATGAACCGGGCATGTCACCGATGGAAATTTGGTGCAACGAAGCTCAGGAGCGATACGTTCTCGGGCTCAAAAAATCTGACGTCGAAGCTTTTCGTAAACTCTGCGAACGTGAGCGCTGCCCGTTTGCCATCGTTGGCGAAACCACCAAAAAGGAACAGCTGATTGTTCACGATGCTAAATTCGAAAATAACCCGGTTGATATACCAATGGATTTATTATTTGGCAAGCCGCCAAAAATGACACGTCAGTTTGAGTATAAAACTATGACACAGCCCGCTCTGCAGACATCATCCATGAAGCTCGAGCAGGCAGTTGAAAGAGTCCTCAAGGCACCTGCGGTTGGTAGTAAAAAATTTCTGATTACTATTGGTGATCGAACCGTTGGAGGCTTAACAGTACGCGACCAAATGGTTGGACCGTGGCAAATTCCAGTCAGTGATGTCGCTGTCACTGCCAGCACCTTTACTGGCAAAACCGGTGAAGCCATGGCTATAGGCGAGCGCACGCCACTGGCCGTAATCAACAGTGCCGCTTCGGCACGGATTGCTATCGGGGAAGTTATTACCAATATGTCGGCCGCTCGGCTCAACAAGCTTTCGGATATCAAATTATCGGCCAACTGGATGGCGGCAGCCGGCCATGACAATCAAGATCAAGCCTTATTTGAAGCCGTTACAGCTGTCGGCGAAGACTTCTGTCCACCACTTGGTCTAACTATTCCTGTCGGTAAAGATTCACTAAGCATGCGCACTACCTGGCACGATGGTGCGTCAGATAAAGCCATCACATCACCCTTGTCGCTCATTGCCACTGGCTTTGCACCAGTGCCAGACGTCCGTCAAGTATTGACACCGCAGCTCGATACCACCGAACCATCAACACTACTCCTAATCGACCTTGGTTTAGCGCAAAATCGTTTGGGTGGCTCAATCTTAGCGCAGGTTTATAACCAGATCGGTAGCGATACTCCAGATATTGCGCCGGGTATTCTTCAGAAATTCTTTGATGCCATCCAAGCACTTCATCGCGATAATCAGCTCTTGGCCTATCATGATCGTTCAGACGGTGGTCTACTGACAACACTATGCGAAATGGCCTTCGCCAGCCACTGCGGACTAGACATTTCACTCGACGCTATAAAGGGTGAAGCCCGCGACATTCTTTTTAGCGAGGAGCTGGGTGCCGTTATTCAGGTTAAAGCTTCGGTTGCCAAAAAAGTAACGGCCCAACTAAAAGATAGTCTGGGCGATTGCATCTATGAAATTGGCCGACCAAGCGACTCACCTTCCCTCACTTTTACGCAAGCCGGTAACATCATATATGAAAATAGCCGTGTCCAGCTGGAACAATGGTGGGCCGAAACCAGTTATCGCATTCAGGCCTTGCGCGATAACCCAGCAGCTGCCGACGCAGAGTTTGCAGCCATAACGGATGCTGCTGATCCTGGCATTTCGCCAGTAATAAACTTTACCGTTCCAAAGCTTACATCTTCAACCACCGGCACACGACCACGAGCAGCGATTTTGCGCGAGCAAGGTGTTAATGGCCACGTTGAAATGGCAGCCGCTTTTTACTATGCCGGTTTTGAAGCAGTTGATGTTCATCTGCAAGACATTGTAAGTGGGACCGTCAGCTTGGCGGACTTTTCACTTCTAGCCGTTTGCGGGGGCTTTTCTTATGGAGATGTTTTAGGCGCCGGTGAAGGTTGGGCAAAGTCAATTTTGTATAACAAAAAGCTACGCCAAGAATTTGCCGATTTCTTTGAACGCACCGACACGCTTAGCTTTGGCGTTTGTAACGGTTGCCAAATGTTATCTGCACTTAAGGAGCTTATCCCCGGCACCGCACACTGGCCAGCATTCAAAAAAAATATATCGGAACAATTTGAGGCGCGCTTTGTTATGGTGCAGGTTAATAAGTCGAACTCAGCCTTCTTTACCGGCATGGAAGGCTCGTACCTGCCGATTCCAGTAGCACATGGCGAAGGTCGAGCCGAATTTACCGACAACAACAAGCAATCACTGACCAAGCTCATACATAACGGCTGCGTGCCATTGCAGTACGTTGATAATTACAATGCCGTGACTACCGCATATCCGCTGAATCCTAACGGTAGCCCACTCGGCATCACAGCACTCAGCAGTAACGATGGTCGAGCCACTATCCTCATGCCACACCCAGAGCGGGCGTTTCTCAGTCAACAATCATCATGGCATCCCAATGACTGGGAAATAGAAGGTCCGTGGTTCAAATTATTTATGAATGCCTATGATTGGATCAGTCAGCGTTCTTAATTTTCGTAGAGCGACTCGACGTACTGCCAATTAACAACGTTCCACCAGGCCTCAATGTAATCGGGTCGCTTGTTTTGGTACTTCAAATAATAGGCGTGTTCCCACACGTCCAGGCCGAGTAATGGCTTAACCCCTCCTTCAATCAACGGCGAATCTTGGTTAGGGCTGCTTGTTATTTCAAGCTTACCGTCGCGCTGAATAAGCCATACCCAACCGCTACCAAAACGAGCGACAGCTGCAGCTGCAAATAATTCTTTGAACTTTTCGAAGTCACCAAAACGAGCGTTGATTTGCTCGGCTAGTTTGCCGCTTGGCGTGCCGCCGCCATCTGGTGACATCCATTGCCAAAACAGACTATGATTGTAATGACCGCCGCCATTGTTGCGAACGGCTGTGCGCTTGGCTTCTGGTAATTTATCGAGTTGCTTAAGTAATTCTTCGATTGGAGTTTCGACAAAATCAGTGCCTTCGAGCGCAGCATTCAACTTATCGATGTAGGTTTTATGGTGTTTGCTATGATGTAGCTCCATGGTCGCCGCGTCGATATGTGGCTCCAATGCATCATATGCATATGGTAAATCTGGTAACGTGTACATGCGACCCTCCTCGTTTATACTTTTATTATACAAGTTATTCAGTAACTATTGGTTAGCTTTTTGGGAATTATCGTCACGCCACTGCGCTATCGCCGCATGATTTCCGGTCAAAAGAACATCAGGCACCTTCATGCCCCGAAATTCTTCTGGCCGAGTATACTGCGGAAATTCCAGCGTTTCACCGTCGCTAAAACTTTCAATTTCGGCACTTTGCTCACCGCCGAGTACACCAGGTATAAGTCGCACCACGCTATCAACCAGCAGCATAGCCGGTAGCTCACCACCAGTCACTACATAGTCACCAACTGACACATGACTGTCAATCCGTGTCATAACACGCTCATCTATGCCTTCATAGCGGCCACAGACTATAATCATGCCCTTACCTTCATCGGCAATGGCTTGCGAGCGAGCTTGCACCAAGCGCTCTCCACGCGGCGACATAAAGTAGGTGATTGCTGATGCGTCACGCTCTTTAGCGGATTCAATAGCAGCAAACAACGGCTCAACCCGCAATAACATTCCGTCACCGCCGCCATATGGCGTGTCGTCAACTGTTTTACGCTCACCTAGACCAAACTGACGTAGGTCAATGTATTCATACTCAACAAGACCCTTTTGCTTGGCCTTGTATAGCATACTGGTCTCGAGTACTGGCGGAAACATGTCCGGGAAGAGACTAATGATTTGGATTAGCATGTTTATACGTCTAAGTCGTCAAGATCTTCGAGTTCTTTGCGAGTCTTAGCGACTACGTCGCTGGCTTCGCTTTCGTCGTCATCGTCATTGCTGCTTGAGCTAGATGAGTTGGTTGCCCAAGCATCATCAGAATTGTTATCCTGCGAAGCGCTCGCATCGCTAGTAGTTTTGTTGTCACTATCATCATCGTCATCGTCATCACGTCGACGTGAGCTGCTTGAGTCATCACCACCGCCATTGCTGCCAACGCCATTATCAACAATTTTTAGATTATAACGAGCATCATTCTTGGTACCGAGGGCTCGCAAAAGCGTTCGAACACTCTGCGCAGTCGCACCGCGCTTACCAATAACACGTCCAAGATCTTCTGGATCAACCGTTAGCTCGAGCAGGACGCCTTTTTCATCAATGCGACGTTCAACTTGGACGGCATCTGGTTTTGTAACGAGGGATTTTATAACAAATTCAACAAATTGTTGGTCAATACTCACCGTTTTCCTCCGGGATTAGTAGTTAATAGTGAACATTATATCAGACCGCTCGGTAAAAGGATAAGCGGTTTTTGCAAAATTTAACAACAATTATGACAGAGGTTAGGCTGTCTTTTCGTCGCTTGCTTCGGCTTCTTCGGCCTTTGCTTCGGCGGCTGGCTCTTCTTTTGGAGCCTCTTCTGCAACTTCTTCAGAAGGGGTTTCTTCTGTCGTGTCAGCTTCAGCTTCGGCTTCGGCTTCGGCTTCTGGAGTGACTTCTTCGGCAGCAGCTACTTCTTCTGTTGCCGGTGCTTCTGCTACTTCCTCAACAGGAGCATCGCTCGCTTCTGGGGTTTCTTCAGCTGGTGTGTCTTCGGCTGGGCGATTCTTGCGGAGTTTTTCTGGATTACGAAGATCGCGAGTCCTTTCAGTCGGCTGTTTTACCCAAGTAGGCAGTGTTACGCCTTCAGAAGTAAATAATCGAGCAACGCGATCTGATGGCTGTGCACCATGCTTGAGGTAGAATTCAGCTTTTTCCTTAACTAACGTGGTCGTTTTAGTATGCGGATCGTAGCTACCAAGCAACGCCACATATTTACCACTTGTAGGAGTTTGTCGTGAATCTTGAACGACTACGCGGTAAGTCGGGTGACCTTTGCGGCCGAGGCGTTGCATACGAATAGCTAGCATATAGTTGAATGTCTCACTTTCTTTGATTGATGTTCGCAGAGCTGATTGCTCATTAATAATGATGGGCGAACAATTACGCTATTTGATTTCAAATTCCTACTATTATACCGCTCAAACCTATCTGTTGTCAATTATCTGACGAAATCTGCTTCTTGTAGTAGACCAAAGCCTCTTCAGCGGCCTTCTGCTGACCGATCTGCTTGCTCGGACCCTTGCCCTTACCGCGAAGAGTTTGGTTCACAAAAACACCAATGGTAAAGATCTTATCGTGGTCTGGACCGACTTCCTCTAACACCTTATAAATAGGTGTATGAGACTCGACACTCTGGGCAATTTCCTGCAAGTGACTCTTGGGATCCATCCATGATCCAGTCTCCAAGATCCCTGGCAAAGTGCTAAGAAGACTCTTCTCTATGAATTTCCGGGCTGCTTCGTATCCTTGGTCTAAATAGAGGGCGCCGACGACCGCTTCGTAGCTGTTAGCTAGAATTTGTAAGCGTGCCCGCTGAGTACCACGCTTTTCACCACGACTCAGGCGCAGCAACGGTTCAAAGCCGTTATTAGCAGCGGCGGCACCAATGCTTTCAGTACGCACGAGGGCACTGCGCCAGTTAGTCAAAATGCCTTCCGGCTCATCAAACGAGCAGTATAGATACTCGGTGACTATTAACTCTAGAACAGCGTCACCGAGGAACTCAAGCCGTTCGTTGTGGAATTTTACAGTCTTCTTGTGCTCATTTACGTATGAACGGTGTGTAAAGGCAGTGACCAGTAAAGTCGTATCATTAAAGGTAGTGCCCAGAACATCTTTGGCAAAGTCTGTATACAATGAGGTGTCGTGCATGACTACAGGCCGGCGTGCCGGATCTTCTTAAGTCCTAATAGGATTATTTTGCCAATATCTTCATACTCGATCTTATCGAGTGCTTCGGCCGCGCTAAACCACTTAATGCCATTCATCCAGTCTTCGGGCTGGAGTTTATCGGTATCACCTTTGGCTTGCACCAAGAAAATCTCGGTTGTCATCAGCACCAAACTACTGCCACGACGGTAACGAAAGTTAATTTTGCCCAGCCAATTCAAGACTTTCATCTCTTGCAGTCCAGTTTCTTCACCAATTTCACGCCTAGCGGTTTCTTTGGCGGTTTCACCTTCTTCAATATGGCCCTTTGGAATCGTCCAACGATCTTTGGCGTCTTGAATCAACAGAATTTCAACTTCGTTAGTCTTTTTGTTGCGTCGAAACACCATACCACCACTAGTAGGCTCACGCACTACCTCACTGATAGTCGGCTTGCGACGTGGTAAAAATTTCTTGAACCGGCCCATCGGCGGTTTCGGTTTCTTCATCTAAACTTCTTCTTTCTTGGCTTTGTCTGGCTGAACAGCTTTCTTAGGTGGATCTGTAGATGTGGCCTCTTCAGGATACAACTGTCTCAGCAATGTGCCGAGTACACCATTTACAAACTTTGAGGAATTATCGCCACCAAAGCCCTTAGCAAGTTCAACTGCCTCATTAATGACCACTTTACGAGGCACGTCTTGATGACTCTTTAGCTCATAGGCACCCATCTGCAGGATGACATGATCAATCCGAGCAATTTGCTTGAGCGGCCACTCTGGAGCGATCGGCTGCAGCAGCTTATCGAGCTCCTCAGCCTCGCTCTCTACCTCAGCTACCAGCTTTTCGATGAACGCAATGTCATCGAGTGTAGCCTTATAACGTGTAATGTTACGCTGCATGATAGCATCGGCTTGAACCATTGTATCGCCACATTCTTTACGAAATGTTAACTCGTACAGCGTTTGTAGCGCGATTATACGTCCAAGGTGTCTATTTGATGCCATATATCTATATTGTTAATTCTTAATGTAAGTCCTGGCTACAGTATAGCTTATTTAGCCCTGTAAGCAGGAGAAATTCCGGTAACTAGGCAGCCTTTTTAGCACCTGTCTCTTTACGGGTAGTATGCGCCTTTACTGGACTCTTAGCGTTAACAGCGCGAGCCAATTTAAGAACAAGGTGACTTCGTCTTGAGCCTGTTCGGCGATGACTGGTTCGCTTTTTTGGTTTTCCCATTAAAAACGTTTCCTTTCTTTCCTAGTGCTATTAGGAGTTATTATTAGCAGTTAGTCGTCTATTATAGCCGAAAACGCCGGTTTATTCAAGGTGTTAGATTTGACAAATCGAATTTTATTTGATATAATAATAAAATATTATCAGTTTAGACTACAAAATTGACTAATTTTTGTGGCACATAAATCGTCTTCTTAATGCCACCAGCAATGTAACCCGCTACATTTTCGTCCCCTGTAGCTGCAGTAACAATCTCTTCTTCTGAAGCACCCGTTGCTACCTGGATATTAGCTCGTACTTTGCCATTCACCTGGACAACAATAGTTATTTCGTCTTGGGTTATGTAGTCAGTATTAAATTCAGGCCAACTATCGTGATGTACTGTAGCTGAATGACCAAGGTCGTGCCACAATTCTTCGCTCGTATGTGGTGCAAATGGCGCAATGCAAGCTACTAGCTGAGTAAGTGCCTGTTGCCACACTTCATGTTTGCCAAAATTATCTGCTTTTAACTTGTAGAGTTCGTTGACACAGGTCATAGCAGCGGCAATTGCGGTATTATAGCGATTATGCTCAATATCTTGGGTCATTTTCTTTATCATTACATGAGCAGACCGTCGTATATTCCGTTGCTCATCCTCGCGTAACTCTATGTCTTTCGACTCGCCGTACTCTTGCACCAAATTCCAGGCGCGGGACAGAAATCGATACGCTCCTGGCACACCTTGTGGATCCCATTTTGCCCAAATTTCGAGTGGCGCAGCAAACATTAAGTACGTTCGTAGCGCATCCGCACCATAACCCTGATCAATAATATCGAGCGGATCAACACCGTTACCCTTTGATTTAGAGAACATTGTGCCATCACTGGCGGTCACTTTACCGTTAAACAAGAACTGCTTAAATGGTTCGGGTTCGCTAACAAGTCCGAGCTTAGCAAAGAAGTGGCCTATAAAACGGGCGTAGAGTAAATGAGCAGTGGCGTGGTCGCCTCCGTTATAAAAATCAATTGGCTCCCATTTTTTAACAAGTTCACTGTCAAAGATTTTTCGCTGATTGTGCGGATCAAAATAGCGATACATATACCAACTACTACAGATATAGGTATCTAAGGTGTCAGTTTCGCGTTCAGCTTTACCATCACATTTTGGACAATCAACTGACAACCAATCTTTAGCGCGCGCCAAAGCACTACGACCATCACCTGCCGGCTTAAAGTCAACGAGCTCCGGAAGTACCACTGGCAATTGGTCCTCAGGCACTAGCACTGGCCCGCACTTCTGACACTGGATAATAGGAATTGGTGCGCCCCAATAGCGTTGACGGCTCACACTCCAGTCGCGCATTTTATAGTTAACCTTTGGCTCGGCTATTTTATTCTCTTGCAAATATTTAATGATATCTTGGCGATGTTTGCCTCCAGCTTTGCCAGCAAATACTGCTGGCTCAGTAAGTACACCGTGATACATGTCTGTATAGCAGTACTCTAAGTCGCGCACTTTCTGTGCTTCAGCTTCGTCAACAGGAAACAATACGGGCTTTAGCTTGATGCCATACTTCTTTGCAAACCGAAAGTCTCGTTCGTCATGCGCAGAACACTTTACAATACCTGTGCCATAATCAGCTAGAGCATAACTAGCCACCCAGATAGGCAAATCACCATTGCCGACCGGATCTTCAATATAGCGCCCCGTAAATATACCACTAACGTTTTCTTCGTCAGCATAGCCAACGGCATCACGCTCGCTGACAATTTTTGCAGAGAAATCAAGGACTTCTTGCTCTGTTGGTGTATTGGCAATCAACTGCTTAAGCAATGGATGATCTGGAGCGATTACGACAAACGTGTCAGCAGCGAATGCTTCGAAATGCGCCGAGAAGGTTTGAATTTCTAAGTCCATATCCTTTACCGGTGCAGTAAAAATCATCCCTTCACTACGTCCAATCCAATTTTTCTGTGCCGTCTTGACTGTCTCGGTCCAATCTAGAGACTCAGTCGCTTCTAGTAGCTCATCAGCGTAGTCGGTAATCTTAAAGAACCATTGTTTGACTTCCTTTTTCTCTACCAAAGGGTCGTCGGGGCCATCATGGCGCCAACACTTGCCATCAATAACCTGCTCATTTGCTAGAACAGTATTGTCGATTGCACACCACCACTGCATCCGACTGTCTTGATACGCTAGGCCATTTTTATGCATTTGCACAAAAACCCACTGCGTCCATTTGTAGTACTCGGGTAAATGGGTAGCGATTTCTTTTTCCCAGTCATTACTCCAGCCCATAGCTTTGTATTGCTTGTGGTAATCAGGAATAATCGTCGCCATACTTTCCTGCGGCGATACTCCAGCCTTTATGGCGTAGTTCTCTGCTGGCAGACCAAAAGCATCCCAGCCAACAGGATGATAGCTCTCAAATCCTTGCTGTCGCTTAAATCGAGCTTTCACATCACTAATCGTGTAGTTCATGGCATGGCCAATATGAATACCGGCACCACTAGGGTAGTTGAACATACTCATAGCGATGTATTTTGGCCTATCGCTTTGGAGGTCTGCAGTATACGTACCGCTTTCATCCCAAATCTTCTGCCATTTGGGCTCAATTTCTTTTGGACTATATCGCTTCACGAAGTATGTGTGCTCCTGTGGTAGTACACGGTTAATAACTGCTTTATTTACTGTTTAGTATAACACCTTAACCAGATGATTTTAACAGATTGATCGACGCCTGAACGTTGGTATCGTCCTCGATGACATCCCACTGCCCGTCCGGCCGATAGTCAAAGTGCCACCACTCATTAGGGTGTTGCACAAAGCCAAGCTGTGTCATCACCTCTGTTAAGAGCTGGCGATTGGCCAACTGTTCTGGCGCTAAGCCGGTGTAGTTTGCGTGTGCCCGAGGGCTAAAATCATCATATTCAGTACCCATGTCTACGTACTGGCCATTGAGCGCCAAGGTCAGGTCAACCGTAATTCCGCGACAATGATTCGAAATATCAGCCACATAGTCCGTGTCGTTGCACACAGACTTTAATTTTTCTTGAACAATTGGCGAACGATAGGCATCAAAAACCACAATTTGGTAACCATGTTTATCAAAAAATTTTGCAGCTTTGGCTAGCTGCGTCAGTGGCTCAGGTCGCAGCCATGCCGCGGGCTGACGATATAGTTGCACGCCGGTAAAATTATTAGCTGTGGCATAGCGAATATCCAATATAGATACTGGAATGACATCATGAATATCTTCTAGTTGATCCGGTACGTACATGGGGTGAACTAGAATTGTTTAAGGAAATTAGTACTAAAGGCTGTTTCAGTTTGCGTTCGCTGGGCGTGACGCTCAAACGCCAATTCAACCAAGTTTTGGACGAGTTTAATCGACGGAACGCCGCTGGCCCGCCAGTTATGGGCGTATAAACTCCCTGGCAGCGGGTTGACTTCGTTAAAGAAAATTTTCTCTTGCTTACTATCTATGAGTAAATCAACTCGAGCGGTGCCGCTACAGTCCAAAGCCTTATAAACCTCCAGGCCAGTGGCTTCGGCAGCAGCATACAAATCTTTCGGCAACTTGGCTGGCAATTCGCTGTAGCCTTGAGCACCTTTAACACCCCCGTCTGCCTTACCGCCCTTTTTACCACCACGAATATATTTAGTATCAAAATCAAAAAAGTCTTCACTGGAAGTCAGAGGTCGCTCCAGCAAAGCTGGCGTCAGGGTATCGTTACCCATAACTGGCAGCGTAACTTCGATGAGGTTTTTTACCTCTTCTTCTATGAGAACTTTGTCGTCAAAATGGACCGCCACTTCGATAGCATTCTGCAGGTCTTTTTCGGCTTCAACTCGGCTAATGCCGATGCTTGAGCCTAAATGAGCCGGCTTCACAAATACTGGAAATTGTAATTTTTTGACCGTATCTTTAATGACTTTCTCTGGATTCTCATTACATTCAGTCTTAGAGAAATGGACGTACGGTGTGACTGGGATATTATTAGCTGCTGCAACCTGCTTGGCCAAAACCTTATCCATAGCAACTACACTACTGGCCAAGGAACAGCCAACGTAGGGCACGCCGGCCATGTCTAGTAAGCCCATCAAGGCACCGTCTTCACCATACGTACCGTGCATAGCTGGGAATACGACATCGACAGCCACTGCTTTGCGACCGGTTAAACCCTTACCTTTGTTGAGCTGGAGAGTTTTGCCAAATTGAACATTAACAGGATTTTGTTTAGCGAGGAATGATTCAATTTCACCACTAGAATAGAGCGAGATGTCCTTGAGCTTTTCGTCCCAATACCATTGACCATCTTTGGTAATGTAAACCGCTTCCACCTTATATTGATTGGTCATTTCAAGTGGCTTAATGATGCTTGAAATAGCGGTTACGACAGAAATATCATGCTCGGTACTGCGGCCGCCGAAAATAACTGCAACTGTTTTCATACAACTAGTATATACGATTCCGGTCTACATACTTGTTTTAAGAGACCGGAAATCGCCAAAGGCAATGTCTTGATTTCCTTGTGCTCTGTAGGCAAGTCTCTTAAAACAAACACGTAGACCACTAATTATAGTTATCAGTCCAGTCGTTTTGCATCAGGACGAGGTCGCCGGAGGCGACTACTTGGTCGAGATTGGTATAGAAAGTGAGGGGGTCGGCTACAATTTGCAATTCGCCTTGATAATCACCTGCTTCCAGGCCTTTCAATATGTATTGCGTGGCTGAGTTTTGCATCAGGACGACGACGTTTGGCTTGGCTTGGCTAATGAGCTGTCCTATTTCTACGTGAACGGCTTCGGTCTCTTCGCCCTGGTCGACGAGACCTGGTGTGACATATAGTTTACGCTTAGCCGGCAGCTCTCCCAGCAAAGCCAATCCAGCTCGGAAGCCTTCAATACTGCCGTTATACGTGTCGTCGATAATCCAGGCACCATGTTGGTGGCGTGGCTCCATGCGGTGTGCAAACGGTTTAGTCTTGGCGATGCCGTGTTCAATTTGCTGAGGCGTTAGACCGAGTTCATCTGCCAGAGCAACTGTTAAGGCCAGCGGTCCAATTTGATGCCGGCCCAGCAAGCCACTAGCAACTTTGATCTTCTTTTTACCCTTTTTTAAATTAAAGGAGGTGCCACTAATGCTAATTTTAGGCGCTTCAACTTTCCAACCATGAACACCGTCTTCCCCGTATGTCTGATAGCGACCAATATTATGACCGGCGAAGGTTTCTCCGTCAGTGTTAATAAACAGCTTTTCCGGTTTCACAAAATCGGCCAAGCTGAGCAGGTCTTTGGCGACCGCTGCCACAGTTTTATATTCGTCCAAATGATTCGGGGCCAAGCCAGTAATAATGCCATGGTCAGGATGAGTTAGTTTAGCTAATTTTGAAACATCACCTGGCGCACCTTCACCATATTCGATGAGCAGAACCTGTTCAGCGCCACTAAGCTTCTTAACCCAGGCAGCATGACTAACTGGCACATTCTTATTGCCAGGCGTAGCAGCGATATGCCTACCTTCGCTCAAGACAGTCGCCAGCAGTTCTTTCATGGTTGTCTTGCCGTAACTACCAGAGATAGCAATTTTGATTGCCGGGTGAACTGCAAAAGCCTTGGTGGCTTGTTTTAGTAAACGATTCCGGCGAGGTTCTTCAATGTATACCCACCCAAACAAAACAATTAAGTACGTAATCAAGATTACGAGTGCCGGCATCAAGACGAGCGTAGCTACTGCCAATTGCGGGGAGAACGTGAGGTACCAGATAATTAAAGCGGTATAAAAAATCTGACTCCCCGCCAAAATAACCAGCAACACCTTAGCTTTAGCTGTTTTAACCAACGTCTGGCGGTGCATGACTTTTGTCAGGTCAGGTGCTCGAAAAATCCATTGCAAAAACTTACCAGGCCGATACTCCACCTGCTGCAGCATGTAGACTAAGTAAACTGGTAATCTTGGATGGTAATAGGATAGAAAACGCTTCATATGAGCACTGCGAATAGTATCATTCTTTTATAAAATCTGTAATAAATCGGCCGACTTTTGGAACCTGTTCTTGGTGTACAAAATGACTCGCGTGCGGAATTGTATAGAGCGTTGCGGTCGGAATAGCGTTGCGGAACTGTTCACCATACACCAACGGTGTAGCCGTATCGGCTTCGCCATAAATCAAGCAAACTGGCATAGTCAGCTCGGCCGCCTGCTTGGTCACGTCGGTGGAGACAACATTCACAAACGTGTCCTGCATATGTTCGGCAACGAGGTAATCCGATCCTATAGCTTCGTAAGCCTTCTTGCGCAAACGCTTTTGCGCCGCTGGCGGCGCAACTTTAAGGGCCAGCTTAGCTGGTTTAGATACTATCTTAAGAGCAGTTTTTTTAGCACTGGACGGCCGAATACCAGCCGAGGCAATTAACACGAGCTTGTCTGTTCCTAGAACACCTGAAGCTAAGCCAGTAATTGCTATAGCCCCTCCATTAGAGTGGCCGACAATAACAACTGTCTTAAGATCAGCCTTGCGGGTAAATTCGGCCACAAATACGGCATAATCTTTTAATTCCCACGCCTCCGGTGGCGCTTGAGTCGATCCAAATCCAGGCAAATCAAGCATGACGACTTTGGTATCTTTATTGTCCTTAACAAGCTCTTTGGCAAGTGGAGAGAACGTCTGTCCAGTATCAGCCCAGCCATGTAGACACAGGATGGTTCGTCGACCCTCGCCAATAATCGTATAAGAAGTCAGTAAATGATTAACGACGATCTGCATCTACAGAGTTGTCTCCGTAGTTATAGCTGGCTCTATTGGCGGCATAGCACCAGACGTAACGCCACGAAGACCAAGCAGTTGGCTGTACACTTCAAGTAGTGATTTGGCATTAGCAGGCTTTTCGATATTCACCGTATCGTTGCTTGGCGTAAAAGTAGCATCGAGTTTCATCTTGACTGTTTGACCATTTGGCTGAGCATCCATATTCGCGTTCAAAGTGATGATATTTGATTTCGTATTGAGCGTAGCTTTAACTTCACTCTTAGACTCGCTATTGGTGTCTTTTGTTTGAATAGTCAGCACAAATGGGTATTCATCACCACCAGTGTAATTAAGAGCGACCTGCAAGTAGTTATCTGGTTTTTTACTATCACTGAAGCGAATAGTTCTCAATAGCTTTGTTTTGGTGTCTACCCACACATCAGCCTGGCCGTTGCCATCAAGTTGTTCAACGTTTTTTATTAAATCATCAAATTCTTTATTGCTAATGTAGCCTTTGATCTTAGTCTTGTTGAGTTCATCCTTCATTGTAGTGACGTATGTTTTTAGATTGTTTTTGTCGTAACCAACTTTATAGTGGTAAACGCTACGGCCATCTTGCTGCTCTTTGCCAATGTTTTGCTTGACCGTAAAGACAGCCTTGCTCGAATTATCCGTAAACAGATATTCCTTGTTAACTCGCCCAAAAGTATCAGTGACCGCTGTAATATCCTCATTAGATAGCTCAGCTAAGCCGACTTGGCCTTGCGAAGCTTCCTTTTCAGCTTGATCAAGCAAAGTGTGATCTACGACCAGCCATTGATTATCAAAACTCGATAACGCAGTTCCAAGTCCTGGGGCAGCACTACCGAGTAAGCTGTCTAAGCCTTTTACTCCACTGACTTTGATGTACATATCAGGGTTTTTAGCCCCATCAGGTGTGGTAGCCAGTAATTCAGCGTTAAAGCGAGCACCGGACACACCAAGGTCAATCTTTGATGTCAAGTTTTTGTCATCAAATTTCGATTCTAAGCTACCATCTGCTACCACATCATTAGAGTCGATATTGAAAGTTCCCTTTACGCTGCCCCCTTTATTTTTAGATTGCTGGTCTTTGCTGTATGCGGCAAGTTGGTCATAGCCTTTGCTCGTGTTATCAAGAGCAGTCTTCCAGAGTTTTTCAGGATTGTTAGCACTGGTTATATAAAAAGCGGCGGCAACTCCTCCAAGTACAACAAGAGCTGCAACAACCCCAGCGATTACAAATGATTTTTTGAACCGTGGCTTCTTGGGCATACTCGGCAAAGGTGACTGCTGCGGAGCCGGCTGGAGTGTGCCGACTATGGTTCCTGGTTCTCCTGGTACAGGACCGCCAGCTGGCTGAGGAATCGGGGCAGGACTAGGCGGCTGCGGCAATGACGATTGGTTTGGTTGATTTGGCGGTACGTTTGGAACGGTATTGTCTGGCTGCATAGTATTAACCCCTCGTATTCATGAGCACTTTGTCTTCGCAGTATAGCGAAGAATACGGAGGTGTGGCAATCACAAATTACTGTAATTGTTGCTGTTCAAGGACCTGCAAACGCTGCTGTAGTTCATTAATACTGATGGACTTGGTTGGAGATTCAACAGTCCGGAAGACATTGTAGCCCTGATATGTTTCGGTGCGGCCAGCATCCTCAAATGTAACTGACTTGAGGTGTCGTGACATCAAATCAATCTCAAAACGAGCATCAATTGCCTGAGCTTGCTGGTATGCTTGAGCGTCTAGCTGAGCGTTGGTTGGTTGGCCAGTTACTTCAATGTACTTAACAAGGACTTTGATAAGAGATTGAGGATTAATGCTGATGGTATACTCGGCTGTTGGCCGACCACTGCTAAAGTCAGTCTTGGCTTCTTTGATTTTGTACAGCTGCGTATCTTTAATTTCCTTGGTCATGGCAGACCGCTGCTGTTCATTAAGATTACCAAATGGAACGACCACAAATAATGCATCGCTCAAGAAGGAAACACTGTCTCCTGTTTCATCATTTGATTGCCGTGAACCCCATACACCCAAAATCTGATCCAAGCCGTTGAGTTGCTTGCCGCCAATATCAATAGCCGTGTAACGGATAAAGTCTTCTTTTGGCGTGCCAATGGTCTGGGTTGTTACCTGGGTTTTATTACGAGTACTGTTGTCTTCCAGTTTAGTAGTTGATTCGGCCACTGTTTTTGGTGAGAAGCCGGTGTAAATTGACTGCTCAACGGTATTGTTGCCACTCTCTTGATAGACGTTGCGATAAATGCTGGAGGTCTGCATGCTCTTGCTGAGCATGTCATCAAACACACGGTCAGTATCGGTAAAGACATTTTTGTACCAATAAAAACTGCTGACACCAAGTGTCGTTAGTGCCAAGACAACAACGAGTAAAATTGCCTGGTTGAATGAAATATTTTTAGCTGGTTTTTTGGTTTTTTTAGCAGTAGTACGGGTGCGCTTGAGTGCAGATAACTTCTTCATGACTTCTATTGTACTATGTTGTCCCTGATTTACCCGTATAGAAACTACGTGGTATTTACAACTTGCAACCATATTGCTTATGACTGACTATGAGCGCATAATCAACATCATAAATATAATCTACTTCAAAAGGAGTACGGTATGGACGTTCAAATTAATTGGCTCGCTGTTTTGCTGGCCGGAGCATCAAGCATGGCAGTTGGATCATTCTGGTATGCCCGCTCGGTGTTTGGCAACACCTGGATCAAGCTTGCCAAAATTGACATGAAAAAAGATAGTGGCCCTATCGCCAAACCGATAATCCTCAGTCTCCTTTCGAGCCTCGTGACAGCCTACGTTTTAGCGCACGTTGCCTATCTATCAAATATGTTCTTTGCCAATTCATTCTTCCAAGATACCCTGACCACCGCCTTCTGGCTCTGGCTCGGGTTAGTCGCTGCCCGCATCTGGACTCATGACCTATTTGAAGGTCGCCCTAGCAAACTAACTCTCATCACCGTCGGCAATGAGTTCGCGACACTGCTGTTGATGGCATTGATTATCGGCGGCTTACAGCCGTAATTATTTCAAGTTTGGGTAGCCTTGTTCGCGCTCGGTAGCAAGCGGCTCAGGCAGCCAATCCGGATCAGCGGGCCATTTTGGATTGAGCACATCTCTAAGGATTAATGCGGCATCCGGCACGGGCCCTCGTTCAGATATTTCGCCTAACTGTATTTGACGCCATACGGCCATCAGTAAGTCACGAGCCGCCTCTTCAATATGGGGCGCTCTAACCTCTAATTCGTCAGCCGGTATTCGATCGTGTTCAGGTATTTCAAATTCGCTCATTGGTGCTTCATAGTGTGGCAAGTAAGTCAGGCGACTGCAAGCGTAAGAATTCTGGTGGAGCATATCGGATTCGAACCGATGACCTCTTCCATGCCATGGAAGCGCGCTAGCCAACTGCGCCAATGCCCCAGATATTCGTCAAACAATTGTACCACATCTGATGGGTTATTTTTCAAGCATCTTCAAGAAGGCAGCTTCGTCGATAATTGTGGTGCCATATTTTTCGGCCTTAGCTCGCTTAGAAGCACCGGTATTAGCACCTGCTACGAGGTAATGCGTGTCTTTTCCAACTGAGCTTTGGAAGGTGCCTCCCCTTTGGCGGATGGCCTCGGCTGCTGCTTCGCGCCCCATGGATTCGAGCGTGCCCGTGACGACAATAGTAATATCATTCAAGCTGCCACCGACCTTTTCGAGTTTTTGCGGCACAACCCCTTGTTTGGTGAATTCTTCCAAGATTTGTTGATTTTCCGGGTCACCAAACCACGTAACGATCGACTCTGCTACCACTGCACCAATGCCTTCAACTTCTTCAAGTTCTTCTACTGTCGTTTTGGACAGAGCTTCGAGTGAGTGAAAGTGGCGGGCCAGATCAACTGCAGTTTGAGCACCAACTTGTCGAATACCGAGCCCAAACAAAAAGCGTGGCAACGTCGGATTTTTCTTGGCCTGAATTGATGCGACCAGCTTGTTGGCTGAAATCTCTGCGAAGCGATCGAGCTTTAGCAATTGCTCAGCTGTCAGGCCATAGATGTCTGGCGTTTCTTTGATTAAGCCAGCTTGCAACAAAACCACGACATTCTTCTCCCCAAGACCTTCGATGTCGAGGGCGCCTTTACTGGCGTAGTGCTGAATGCGATTTTGGACACGTGATGGACACGCATTATTTGGGCAGCGCCAGACAGCATCATCACTCTTTTGTTTGTGCAGTTCTGTGCCACAGTCAGGACATTTCTTGGGCATAACAAACGGCTTTTCACTACCATCACGCAGCTCGGTGAGCGGCTTGATAACTTCCGGTATGATGTCACCGGCCTTGTGAATGATGACAGTGTCACCAACGCGAATATCTTTGCGCGCAACTTCACCTTCATTATGCAGTGTCGCCATTTGGACTCGACTGCCAGCCACTACCACGGGCTCAAGGACTGCCACCGGCGTGGCAGCGCCAGTGCGACCAATCGACACAAAAATATCGATTACTTTAGTCGTTGATTGTTCGGCTGGGTATTTATAGGCGACCGCTCCACGTGGCGCTTTGCCGACAACACCAAGCTTACCGTAAACCGCTCGGTCATTGACTTTGACCACCAATCCATCGGTGTTATATGGCAAATCCTGACGTTTAGATTCCCACTTGTTGGCTACCGCTTTGATCTTGGCTGCCGTTGGCTCAAAGACTTCATATTGTTTGTTCACAATGAAGCCAAGTTTACTCATGCTGTCATATGAAAAAGCGTGTGATGGCACTTCGTCTGAATTCTCTCGCTGCAAGTCATAGGCATGAAAATGTAACTTTCGAGCCACGACCAGTTTTGGGTCAAGTTGACGAATAGTACCCGCTGCGAGATTACGAGGATTGGCAAACAATGGCAAGTCGGCAGCCTGGCGAGCTTCGTTCAAAGCATCAAAATCCGTCTTGTACATCACGATTTCACCTCTAATCTCGGTTCGACCTTTTGTAAATGGTCCGCTGCCATACAGGCGCAATGGTACGGAATCAATGGTACGCACATTCATGGTTACATCCTCACCAAAAAAACCGTCGCCCCGCGTAATTGCCTGCTCCAGCAGGCCGTCTTCGTAAACCAACGCACACGCCAAGCCATCCATTTTAATGTCGGCAAACAACTCTTTGACTTCAGCCAGTTTTCCGATGCGTGTGAGCCAGGCTTCAGCCTCTTCTTCATTAAAGACATCATTTAAGCTGAGCATGCGACGACGATGCTCAACACTCTTAAACGCTGCAAGAGGTGCACCGGCTACCCGTTGCGAGGGGCTATCAGATGTAATAAGCGCAGGGTATTGCGTTTCTAGCTCGACCAATTCATGTTTAAGGCTATCGGCAGCAGCCTCCGACATAGTTGATTCATTCAGGACATGATAGTGGTAGCGATAATCATTGATGATTTGTCGCAGCTTGGCGATTCGTTCGGCAGCAGCCTTTTCGGTCTTTATGTGCTTCATAGTAAGCTCCTGTATAAAAGGTACATGTAGACATGGAAAACAACCAGGCATACACTACTTACCACCAAAAATAGAGGCTGCACAAATGCTGTCGTAAGGAGCAGTAAAGGAATAAACACTGCGGCGATAATAATCAACAAGACGACTGGTAATGCCAGTACCCGCAACCCAACTCGTATGCGGCGATGCAAAACGAGCTCCCGGGCTGAACGTAACGCCTTAAACGGCGTCATATCCGGTAACGTCACAATGTACAGTGAAAAAATTGACGAAATAATCATATACAGCGATGCCATAGCCAACAACACAAAGAGCAACAGCCAAACAATAACTTCGAGCGATGTTAGCGCTAAATCGTTCTGCGTCACAGCTGCAAAAATAACATTGCCAATGAGCAAAGGTAAGAATTGCAACGAGATAACAAACGCCACGAGCATAAATGGGATAATCGGATACATGCCTCGGTAGAAGGCAGTTTTAATCGTTGGTCGTTCACTCGCTAATACTTGGCGCGCAGCCCAGATAACCGCCAAACTTGTAAACACCACTAAAAATAATTGGTACGTCGCCGCACCACCACCTGAGCCCGAACCGGCCGAACCCAGTACATAACCAAACAAAGCCACCGTACCCAAAACCTCGTCGTTGTCCACAGCCGAACGCAGATCACTTTCAAAATCCTGCAACGTAAAGGCGCTACCAAAGCCTTGAATAAAAATAAAAGATAACGCTGCGTAGATAAAGCTGATGCCGAGGAATACAAGTTTGTTACCCCACACTACATGCCATGTTTGAGTTAACAAAGCTCGAATACTCGGTAGTGGCTTTGGCTGAACGAGTTTGCGTTTCGTTAAGCGGAAGCTACGATGTTGTTCGAGTTTTCGTACCCGCTTTTGAGTGCCATTGCTGGCTCGGGCTGGCTTTTTGGCTGGCTTCGCGGCAGAAGAGGCAGAGCGACGAGCCATGGCTTATTCGTGGTCACCTATTTCTCGCAATACGCGAACCCGGTCTTCAATCGGGGGATGTGTGCTAAAAAGATTGGCAAATGAGCCACCCTTGAGTGGATTTGCAAAAAACAAATGAGCTGTTGAAGAATTTTGCTTTTGCAAGGCGCTGCCATGCTTGCCAATTTTTTCGAGTGCACTAGCCAAGCCTTCGGGATAGCGCGTCGTCATAGCGCCCGTTGCATCGGCTAAATACTCTCGACGACGAGAAATTGCCAATTGAATAGCGCTCGCCGCTATCGGTGCAATCACAATTGCAGCAATTGCTAAGATAAAAATGTAGGGGCTTTTATTATCGTTATTGCTAAAGAACGTTACATGCAAAATAACATCGGCTAGTAACGAAATTACGGCCACAAGTGCAAAGGCATACATCGACACTCGAATATCGTAATTCTTAATGTGTCCGAGCTCATGCGCCATAACACCTTCTAGCTCCTGCTTGTCCATGATTTTAAGCAAACCGGTCGAAGCACAGACTGCTGAATGGTTCGGGTCTCGGCCAGTAGCAAAAGCATTTGGCGCTGGATCATCCATAATGTAGACCTTTGGCGTTGGCATACCATTAGCAATCGATAAGTTCTCGACAATCCGATAATACTCGGGGTAATCACGTTTTTGAATTTCTTTGGCACCATTTACCGCCAAAGCCATTTTAGAACCGCTATAGTACGTGATTCCAGCATAAATAAGCGCGCCAATCAGAACATACGGCGTAATAATTGGATGCCCCAGGTAGGCTGCGAGTACCCAACCAAGTGCACCAATGATGACAATAAAAAAGAAAAATATGTAAAATGTCTTGCGCTTGTTAGCAGCTATATTCGAATACATCGTCTAAACGACACCTCTCAACGTAGATTTTTAATTAATCAAATTTAACTTCTGTCGGCTTATTGACAGCCGCGGCTTCGCTTTCTTCAACTTCAAAGAATTCACGTTCTTTGAAGCCGAGCGCACCAGCAAAGATAATGTTCGGAAACGTTTTAACTTTAATGTTCAGATCCCGAACCGAGCCGTTGTAGAAGCGGCGAGCGGCTTGAATCTTATCTTCAGTATCAACTAGTTCATCTTGAAGCGCCTTGAAGTTCTGGTCGGCCTTAAGGTCTGGGTAATTTTCACTGACTGCGAACAAACTCTTAAGAGCATCAGTAATCATATTCTCTGACTGAGCTTGCTCCTGCGGACCATGGGGATTCATGGCATCAGCTCGGGCATCAGTTACATTCTGCAGAACTTCTCGCTCGTGCTTGGCGTAACCTTTAACGGTATTAATGAGGTTTGGAATGAGGTCATAACGACGCTTCAGCTGAGTTTCGATATCGCTCCAGGCTTCATCAACTCGAATTTTGCTTTTAACCAAGCCGTTATATATAACAATAACGCCCAAGATAACGACAGCTGCAATGATACCGAGAATAATAGTCAGTGACATATAGATTTATATTCCTTACGTTAAGTAGTACTACTAGTATATACGAACGAACAGTGGTTGGAAACAGTTGGTGCGCAGGGCGGGACTTGAACCCGCACGCCTTTATGGGGCAAGAGATTTTAAGTCTCTCGTGTCTACCAATTCCACCACCTGCGCTTGGAGGCACCTACCGGAATTGAACCGGTGTAAAAGGTTTTGCAGACCTCTGCGTAACCACTCCGCCAAGGTGCCATTATTTACAGACTGTGATAAGTATAACGAAAAAACCTCATTTCTGTTAGCATAAGCACTGTGAAACGACATGCTAAAACCCTCGACGCACAGTTCATAGCCTGGCTTCAGCGCTACAAGCTGGTGATTGCTCGTGTCTCAATCTTTATTGTTTACTTCTGGTTCGGCATCCTTAAAGTACTAGATGCCAGCCCGGCTGGACCGGTAGCCGAAGCACTCGTCGAGAAAACTGTCGGGCTGGAGCACTTCGATACATTATTCGTAGTACTTGGCCTGTTGGAGTGTTTGATTGGTATCCTGTTTTTGTTCCCAAAGGCTATTCGTGTCGTTTTTCCGCTCGTGCTGATTCATTTGATTATTGTCTGTGCACCACTAGTGTTGGTACCAGATTTTACATGGGCAATGCCGCTGGCGCCAACTCTCGAGGGTCAATACATTATTAAGAATGTTCTGATCGCCGCTTTAGCTATTGCCGTTGCCGCTTCTGCTCAACCTCTCAGGTCAAAAAAGTAAACAGCTGTCCTATTTAAACTTGCTTATGCCATCGGGTGTTTATATAATCCCTATCATAAGACCGGAGGGCCTTCTACATGGCACGACTGCCAATTCCAGGATCAGATCAAGGCGCATGGGGCGCTATTTTAAATGACTTTTTAGATACCGGACACAATGATGACGGCACTATAAAAAATGGAGCTATTGGGCTGGCTCAGTTGGCAGGTTCGCCTAGCTTAAGCGCTGGCCAGACGTTGGGCTGGAACGGAACAAGCTTTACTTCAACGTCAGGCACCACATCAGTGACTCGAGATGATGACGGTATCATTACTGCTGTAACCGACGGCATCGCTACTGTTGATCAGATTACGCGTTCAGGCGGCAAAATAACCAGCTTCCGGGAAAACGGTACAACCCGAACAATAACGCGTGATAGCAACGGAAAGATAACAGGTATAAGTTAATGAGTTTTGTATTTGGTGAAGTTGACGTAACGAATCTACCCCCTCAGGATCCAACCAAATTCTTCTCATATACAGTCAACCGAACCGGTAATACTGCGATTGAGCTAATTCCTGCCCCAGGTGCCGGCCTGTTTATTGTCATCGACTGTCTGTGGTGGACCAATGTCGACACCGACACCGACACCAAAGTCGAATTCTACAAGAGCCTCAGCGATGCCGGTTCGAGCTCGAATGTACTATTGCGCGGCGGAGGCTTGGCCTTAGGTGGAGCGGTCGTGAATGGCCGGATTGTTTTACCGGAAAATACTCCATTAATTGTTAAGTGTACTGCTGCATCAGGTGTTGACGTTGATATTAACGCCAGCGGCTACATATCTAACGTTGGATCTTAGGTCGGGGCGCAATGGCAACGCGCTTCTTCGCATCAAGTGTCTACGCTCCAAGCAATTTAGGAGTCTCTATAACCCCAGTTTTTGATGCTTGGACTTCTACTAATGGCATGGTACGTCGAAGTATGTCGCCACGAAAAACAGGTAGCGGTATAACCACGCTCTTCAGGACTAAATCTGATTCTACAAGACGTAACTTTGGCATCATACAGCTGGTGAGTCCTCCGCTCGAAGCCGGCCAAGCTATCACTTCAAGCGACACAGTCAAAGCCGTCTTTCAGTCGTGGCAAAACGCTACGACAGCCGACTGCTCGGCCAAAATGAGCGTCCGTATTTTTAGTCAAGATGGGTCCACCCAGCAAGCTACACTGCTTGCCCTCGATACTGCGACTACAAATATTGGCGAGTGGGGCACAGCAGCCGTTAGTCACCTATTTCCGCGTATGGGCGATGCAGATCCGCTGCCCACTCTCCAGGACTACACAACGCAGGATGGCGACAGGATTGTCTGTGATATTGGCTGGCTTTGCGCCAACACTACCTTTGCTAGCTCACAAGGCAAAATAAATATCGGCGACCCCTTGACCGGCAGCGACTACGATTTTGCGAACAACCAAAGCGGCAGCACATCTGTTGGCTGGATAGAGTTCAGTATGGATCTGGCATTTAAACAGGTCCTCCAGCCCCGTCGTCAACGAATTTCGATCATGGGTACCGGCACTCGTCGTATTAGTAATTCATCTGTTATGCCAACCGAACTGACTAGCCAAACCACGCAAAATGCTGCAGACTTTCTGAATTCTATGGGTGTTAATAGTCACGATTATGGAGCACCAAACATTTACAGCAATATCCCAGCCCTTATTAGCGCCACAACTACACTCGGGATACCTCTCATGCGCGGCCAACCTTTGGCAGGACTCGAAAGTCTTAGTAGCGAGTATAAGTCAGCTTACTTTATTGGTGGATATGGCAGAACCACAGATGCAACTACCATAACTAATGCTGTCAATGCTGCGTTAGATGCTCATGCCCAGCCATACTACGAGGCTGGCCGTCTGCTCTACCTAGAAATGCCGAATGAGCCTGACTTATTTACTAAAACTTCTGGTGGCAGCATCGACCCAAATTGGCCGTCATATGTCGCTGCCTACTGCCGAATTGCATATCCGATTGCTAAGGCTCGATTCCCGGACATTCCAATTGTGGGCGTGTGCTTAGGGCACAATAAACCAACTGATGTGGCGGCCCTCATAGCTGCGTTTGATGGCGATGCCATTGGGGATTATTGCGATATTGGCAACATGCACAGCTACCCCGGCCTTGGCCTCGCCCACACCAGTTTCGATACGTTAACTACCGTTCCGGCACAACTCTACCCAGGCAAAGATATTTATGTAACCGAGTCAGGTTATCATACTGCTGTTAATGATTGGCAGATAGGACGAGTGGGTGGTATCAATGAAAATGTACAAGCTTGGTACATTACCAAAATGTACCTCGAATATTTTGGCTTTGGTATAAAGAAATTTTTTCAGTACGAAATTCTGGACCGACGACCGAATGCTGAATCAACGAGCTTTGGCGTTCCCCTTTCCCCCGCCAACCAACAGTCAGAAGCAAACTTAGGTTTGTTCCGCGGCAACAACAGCCATTCGGCACCAAACACTGCTGGAGCAAAGCCAGTCGTAGAGCTTCTGAACAATTTACGGAGCATGCTGACTGGCTCAGCACCAGGTAGCAATACTACTCTGACCTATCAGCTTGATGGGTCACCGTTTGCCCATGTCCTACTAGAAACATCAACCGCGACGTATATAGTAATTTGGCAAAGAGCGACTCTTTGGAAATCAGGCGTGCCGTCTACTTTCAATATCTTCACGTTGAGCTGGCAAGGCGGCAGCGCTGGAGTGGAGCTCAGTCCGCCAGACCAAAACGCCCGACTACGCTTCAGTAGCGACAAAGACCTGACGATTCGCAAAGTCTCTGACGCTGGTGCAACCCCAGTTACTATGACCGGCTCTACCGTTCACGAATTTGCCGTGCCAGCAAAAGATGTCCTGATCGTCCAAATCAGCGATACAGTTGTTTAAAAACCTGTTTGCTATACGATGAGTGGCTGTTCGGCATCAGGGTTAAGGCGAACGTAACCACTAGTGCCATCGACCGCGACATCTAAAACAACTCGGGCTAACCGGTGTTCCCTATGGACTGTTAGTGAGATTTCTTTTTTGAGAGTCTCGGGTATGAGATTATCGAGACCTTTATCGTTACACGCAATAGCCGACTGTGGTTTGAACCATCTACTACGCGGTCCGTGAGCGACAGCAAAGCCCCTGTAAAGGTCGTTCAGCGAATTGTCTGCAACGTAGCCTAGACGATGTCGAGACAAAGCTTCAGTCAAAGCCAAATCCCAATGCCAGTCAACTGCAGCATCTTCGCTCTCGGGCAGTGTCCGCCCTACTCTCCCCTTAAGCGTCGTGCCATATTTTTCAGGATACCAAAGAGCTGTCTTCATTGTGGCTGGGGAATCTAACGCACCACGCACACCATCGGCTTTTTGCCAGCCTTCTTGAGTCGAAAAGTCAGCTGGATCTAGCAAAGCATGTGTTGCCTTAAAATCTTGGGTTCGATGATACTGCAAAAACCAAATCTGCCCGTTTTCATCTAACTGCAGCTCCATGATTGGACAATGATTAGAGTCAAAATGAGGCAGATTACGGATTTGCTCATAGGTATTAACGAGTTGAGCAGTTACCTCTGGCGTTAGAACTGCATCATCAGGCTTGCCAGCAATTGAGTTGCCTTCATCGTTGGCGATTTTCCAACCCATGTATACAGGCTTGCGATCACTACGGTCAGCAAATATGTGATAACGATTATCGACTGCGGTATCGGCCACTACTGTAGCATTTAATCCTGGGACATATTCCCAAAATGAGAAGTTTGCTTTGCCCATAAATTCAGTCTCGCGCCGTCCCGTAATGTCAGCATAGCGTCGCACAGTATGTCGATGACCGTTCAGTTCTTTTAATCTTCGCAGTGTTACGTCTGTGGGTTCGTGCAGCGCCACACCCAGAACAACGTCGGTCATCGTTGCATAACCAGGCATCTCACCTCTACCGGTCATTGCAGATCTATTCTGTGATTCATGTACCTGCTCATCAATGTCAAAGTCACCGTATCTTTCGAAAGTCCGGACAGCTTCGTCTGGTGAGTCGGAATCTAATATATAGGTTTGCATGAGGCCACTAGCGCCATCATATTCATCTGGATGTTCACTACGTATAGCAATTCGGCCGCCAGCTTTAACTACTTTCAACGCGTCGTCTAATGTATCAAAACGTCTTGGTACCGCAAAGCCTTCATTCTCAACATAGTCGCCAACCTGACGTTTAGGCGATTCTAATGTCGCTTCCGATAACCAGTAGTCCGTGCCTATCTCTGTCATTTCGACATATTATACAATTTCAATTACTAATTATCAAATAGTGGGCGAAAGAGGACTTGTTCTTTTATTGCTCGCTCAAATTGGCAAGCCAATTTCGCTCAGCCAAGCATAGATTCTTCGAACCGCCACTGGCAGTTCTCAACCTACGGTTCAAGTCCTTATTGTCATGCAAATAAAAAAGACTAGAAGAATCTAGTCTTTTTTATTTG